>CAYYIR010000139.1:0-5650 GCA_964471995.1 uncultured Nitrospina sp.
GCTTGATAATCTTTAAAGTTTGAACAGGATGATATTTCTCTATAAGTGTTTTGACTGGGCAACCAAACTTCCAAATCATAAGTTTTCGCAGCCGAAAATCCTAAGTCGCCAGCACATAACTCCATGACTCTATAATGCAAATTTAATCTTTTTAAAATTAATTCCGCATCATTTACAAGTTTCTCCAATTCACGTTCAGATGTATCTGCTCTAGAAAATTTTACCAGTTCTACTTTGTCAAACTGATGCTGCCTTATTAGTCCTTGAGTGTCTTTCCCATAAGAACCTGCCTCACGCCGAAAACAAGGAGTGTATGCTGTATAACAAATGGGTAAAGATTCTTCTTCAAGAATTTCAGTTCTATGAAAATTAGTAACAGGAACTTCTGCTGTGGGAATAAGAAAAAGTGGGTCGTCTCTCATAGCAAAGAGCTCTTCTCCAAACTTGGGCAATTGACCTGTGCCCTGTAAACTTCCCTCATTGACAAGAAAAGGAGGATAAAGTTCTTCATATCCATTTTCTTGCGTGTGTACATCTATCATGAAATTTATTAAAGCCCGAAGCAATGCAGCACCTGCTCCTCGGTATACAGCAAACCTAGCACCCGATATTTTTGCAGCTCGTTTTAAATCAATTAAACCAAGTCTTTCACCGAGCTCGACATGATTCAAAGGTTGCGTTGAAAAATTTGGTTTATCTCCCCATTCACGAATAAATCTATTGTTCAATTCGTCCACACCACTAGGAATATTTTCATCAGGTATATTGGGAATACCTAGAAGTTTTGTATGGATAATATTTTCCAAACCCTCGACTTTTTCATCCAAATCTTTTATGGATAGATTGATTTTTTTCACATCATCCGTTAATTGAAATGTGTCCTTACCCTGATGTTTTAACTTTCCTATTTCTTCTGAAATTTTCTTTTTCTTATTTTTAAGCTGTTCAGAATTTTGAAGGTTTTGCAGCCTTTTTTCTTCTTGCTGTAATAGTTCCTCCAAATCAGGACATTTGCCATTGCGGCGTTCAAGGCCTGTTTTAACAATTTGGAGGTTTTCACGGATATATTTTATGTCTAGCATTACCTTATTTTTTCTATCCTTTTTTCAATTCCTAATAATTTCATTTTCAGTATCGATGGATAAGTATATTGCCCTTCTAAGGCTTTGAAAAGGTTATAAGCATCTTGAAGGTGGCCTTCTTCTTCCAAACAAGAAGCCACCACAAAATCCATTTCAGATTTAAACCGGCTATTAGAATATTCTAAATTGAAATATCGGTATTGTTCTCTGGCTTCAGGGCAACGATTCAGCGCATAGAGAATTTCTACAATTTTAAATTTTGTTTCCTCGGCCCAAGGACTCTTAGGATAGTTTTCGAGAAGAATTTGTAACTCTACCAAAGCTTGATGATAGTTCTGTTTTTTATAGTATATAGAAGCAATTCGGAATTGGTTTTCTCCTTTGGAAAACTCGTCTTTGTGGAAATTAATCAGGGTTTGATATTCGACAATGGCTTGATCGTAATCTTTTAAACTAAATTCTGCAATTTCCGCGATATATTTTTGTGCCTTATAACCAAAAGGTCCCTCTCGATTCATTTGTCTAACTTCCTGAAATAAAACTAAGGCGCGAATACTATTATTTAAGCTGAAATGATGGATTTCTCCCATTCTAAACAGGGCTTTTTCGGCTTTCTGTCCGGTTGGGTTCTTTTTTAATACCTCATTTAATAATTCTAGAGCACTGTGATTATGCCCCTGTATCCATTCTTGATTGGCCTTTTGTATTAAAGGATCATTCTTTTCACCACAGGATAATAGAAACAACAAAGCAGAAATATAAATTGATGCTTTTAAGGCGGGAAAAGCTTTTTTATACATAATCTAAAAGGTGAAACTTCTGTTAGTTTTACTCTACCAGTTTTTCGACACTCACAACCTGGTTCGATTCACCGGTTCCAACTAGTCTTACTCCCTGCGTATTTCGGCCAATCACAGATATTTCGTCCACCTTCATTCGAACAATATTTCCATCAGATGTAATAACCAACAATTGATCACTTTCGGTTACTTGTTGAATCCCTACCACTGAGCCAATTTTTTCACTACAGCGAATTGTCATAACCCCTAGTCCTCCTCGTCCTTGAACGGGATACTCTTCCAGTTGAGTTCTTTTCCCATATCCATTTGAGGTGATGGTTAGGAGCATATTACCTGGGTGCACAATTTCAGCACCTACAACGCGATCGTCTGACTTTAACCGAATACCCCTAACACCTCTTCCTGTTCGGCCAATGGGACGAGCTTCTTTTTCAGAAAAACGAATGGAAAATCCTTTTTCCGTTGCCAATAAAATATCGCTTTTCCCATCACACAACTCAGCACCAATCAATCGATCGCCCTTATCTATTGTCAGGCCAATAACTCCTCCCTGCCTAGGCTTACTGTATGCCATTAAGGATGTTTTTTTTACGATGCCGCGTTCTGTGGCAATCATTACAAATTTATCCTCTTCAAACTCCCGAACCGATAAAATACTTGCAATGGATTCCCCTGATTGTAAGTTCACCAAATTGGCAATCGATTTTCCTTTTGCTGTCCGACCTACTTCCGGAATGGAAAATACCCGCAACCAGTGAACCTTGCCTAAACTAGTAAATACGAGCAAATGACTGAGGGCCGAAGCAATGAAAAGTTTTTCAACGACGTCCTCTTCTTTCAGATCCATACCACGAATTCCCTTGCCGCCTCTTCGTTGAGCCCTATAGTTATCTACCGAATGACGCTTGATATATCCGCTTCTTGAATAAACCACAACGGTTTCTTCATCAGCAATCAAGTCTTCTATTAAAAGATCCCCTTCATCTGTTTCAGCAATTTCTGTGCGGCGTTTCTCGTTATATTTTGTTTTTATTTCAATCAGTTCTTCACGGATGATTTTTAGTTTAACTTCTTCATTTGCCAAAATATGAAGGTATTCCTCAATTTTATTTTTGATTTCTTCTAACTCATCAACAATTTTTTGCCGTTCTAAACCTGTTAAACGTTGCAACCTCATTTCCAGAATTGCTTTTGCCTGAGCTTCAGACAAAGCAAATATCGAAATGAGCCGTTCCCTTGCAGAAGCAGGGTCTTCCGCATTACGGATGAGCTTCACAACTTCATCAAGGTTATCCAGAGCTATTTTTAAACCTTCAAGAATATGTTCCTTTTCTCTGGCTTTTCTAAGATCAAATTCCGTCCTGAGAGTAACTACTTCTTTTCGAAATAAAACAAAGTAGCGCAAATACTCTTTTAAATTTAAAACTCTGGGCTGTTGATTAACTAAAGCCAGCAAAATCACCCCAAATGTATCCTGGAGTTGAGTGTTTTTATAAATGGAGTTCAAAACAACCTGTCCCATCGTTCCTTTTTTTAACTCAATGACAACGCGAACTCCCTCACGGTCTGATTCATCCCTTAAGTCCGAAATTCCTTCCAACTTTTTTTCTCTTACCAACTCAGCTATTTTTTCAACAAGCCGGGCTTTATTAATCTGAAAAGGCAGCTCGTTAATAACAATTCTTTCTCTGTCACCTTTTGAAATAGGTTCAATTTCTGCCCGGCCTCTTACACGAATAATTCCACGCCCTGTTTTGTAGGCTGATATTATTCCATTTTTTCCTTGAATGATTCCTCGGGTTGGAAAATCAGGACCCTTAACAAATTCTAAAAGATCATCGATAGAACATTCTGGTTCTTCAATAACATGGATGGCCGCGTCCACTACTTCCGTTAAATTATGGGGAGGAATATTGGTAGCCATACCTACAGCAATTCCAGAAGAACCATTAACTAGGAGTTGCGGAAAACTTGCAGGAAGAACAGAGGGTTCTTTTGTCGACTCATCATAGTTGGGCACAAAATGAACCGTTTCTTTTTCAAGGTCGCGTAACAATTCTCCTGTTATTTCTTGCATGCGGATTTCGGTATAGCGCATTGCCGCAGCTGAATCACCATCAATAGAGCCGAAATTCCCCTGACCATCCACCAACGGAATTCTCTGGGAAAATTCCTGTGCAAGACGAACTATAGTGTCATAAACCGCCTGGTCTCCGTGAGGGTGATATTTACCTATTACATCGCCTACAATACGGGCTGATTTCTTATAGGGTTTATTAAAAACATTCCCCGACTCATGCATAGCGTACAAAACACGACGATGCACGGGCTTTAAACCATCTCTGATATCTGGGAGTGCGCGACCAATAATTACGCTCATCGCGTAATCGAGGTATGCGCTTTTCATTTCATCGTCAATGTCTATCGGGTCAATTTTTTCTGGCATGCAATTGTCTTTCAAAAAAATAAATTTTTAAAACCAACTATTTAGAGATCTATGTTTCTGGCCTGTAAGGCATTTTTTTGAATAAATTCTCGGCGTGGTTCTACTGGATCTCCCATCAAGGTCTCAAAAAGCTCGCTCGAGGCAGGAATGTCATCTGCGCGGACCTGCAAAAGAACTCTCACCTCAGGATCCATGGTTGTTTCCCATAATTGGTCTGGGTTCATTTCACCCAACCCCTTATAGCGCTGGATATACATTCCTTTTTTGGCCATCTCCAAAACCGCTTGCAACAAACCGTGCTTAGAGTCCACAGTGATACTTTCCCCATTATTTTTTAAAACAAACGGAGAATAATCATGCTCCTTAATGGGTTTATAAATTTTTAGGATATTTTGAATCATCACGGAGTTAATGAATTCCGGATTTAAATTGATTTCAAAGTCTCGGCCATTACTTGAGCCTAGAAAAGTAACGTTGTAAGTTTTCGTTTCGTCTTCAAAACCTATTACAAGGTTGATATCTTTAATTTCGTTATTTAGATCTATTTTTTTAAAACTATGACTCATTTTTACTGCAGAAGGGTTATCGGCTTTCTCATCTACTTCTAAAAGAAACTCTTTTAATCTGTTCTTTTTATCATTATCAAGCTTGATACTAGTATTAAACTTGATAGGAATATTTAAGTTTTCTTTTTTATAATTGTATTTATTTTTATTTTCCTTATCTATCAAGCCATCAACAATTTGAATTACTGTGGCCAGAACATGTTCCAGGTTTTTGAAATCTTTATCTTCAATATCCAAACTAATCAGAGAGTCCAAAAATGCCTTAGGAATGTTGTTCATTACGACCTGATTAAAACACTCTTCAAATTTAAAAAGGTTGTCTATCAGAAGCTTTAGGTTGGAACCAGAAATTATTTCACCACCTTCTTTACTTGTGGATATCTCTAGTTTTTCGGTTCCTTGATTCATCAAATATTGGAACAAAAGCTTTTCGTCTTTTAAGTAGCTTTCTTTTTTACCTTTTTTAATCTTAAAAAGTGGGGGTTGGGCAATATATAGATAACCATGTTCAATAATTTGTGGCATTTGGCGGAAAAAGAAAGTTAACAAAAGAGTCCTGATATGGGCACCATCAACATCAGCATCAGTCATTATGATAACTTTATGATAGCGAAGTTTCTCGACATCGAAATCATTTCCTATTCCTGCTCCCAAAGCAGTAATTAACGTTCTAATTTCTTGATTGCCTATCATTTTTTCTGTTCTAGCTTTTTCTACGTTTAAAATTTTTCCTCGCATGGGTAAAATTGCTTGGTT
>CAYYIR010000140.1:0-5641 GCA_964471995.1 uncultured Nitrospina sp.
GGCCACCAAATGAAACTGGTAAGCCAAAAGATTGTCCTTCCCCCACCACAATATCAGCTCCGTGGTCGCCGGGGCATTTTAAAATTCCTAAAGATAATGCCTCTGCTACAGCTACAATCAATAATGTTCCGTTTTTTGCGAGAGTCTCTTTTAGCGAATCATATTCTTCTATGGTTCCAAAAAAGTTAGGTGACTGAAGAACCACTGCTGCCGTATTTTCTGTTAGGTTTTGCGAGATGAACCCCAGATCCGTACCCCCTTGCGGAGTATAAGGAATTTCCTTTAAGTCAAATTTGCTGCCACGCGAATAGGTATTTACAACCATCCTATATTCAGGATGGATAGCACGCGATATAAGAAATTCAGTACGTCGATTGATCCGATTCGCCATTATGACCGCTTCGGCCAGAGCAGAGGCACCGTCATACATCGATGCATTGGCAATTTCCATACCTGTAAGCAGGCAAATCATTGTTTGGAATTCATAAATGGCCTGCAAAGTTCCTTGACTAACTTCCGGCTGGTAAGGAGTGTAGCTGGTGGCAAATTCTCCACGTGAAATCAAATGGTCGATTAATATTGGAGAAAAATGATGATAAGCACCAGCACCTAAAAAAATAGATCCGTTTTCAGAGGTGGTGTTTCTTTTTTGCAATGCTTTCATGTATTGGGTTAATTCATTTTCGGGTAAACTTGGCGGAAGTTCCAACAATTTATTTTGTAGCCGTAATGATTCTGGAATACTATCGAACAATTGCTCAACATTTTTGACACCAATATCAGCGAGCATTTGTCTGAAGTCTTGTTCTGTATGGGGGATATACCGCATTGTTAGGAGAGAAGTTTATTAAGGATAATTAGGCTTGTTCCTTGCTGCATTGCTCATTATAGTCTTCCGGGCTCATTAAATTTTTAAGGTCTTTTTCATCTGTAAGTTCAATTTTAATGATCCAGCCTTTGCTGTAGGGTTCATCGTTTATCTGCTCAGGGTGAGCCTCTAGATCTTTATTAACCGCAGTAATGGTTCCACTGACTGGAGCATAAAGATCAGAAACCGTTTTGACAGATTCCACCACTCCAAATGGACTTTCTTGCTCTATAAGGGTGCCTATTTCTGGCAATTCTACAAAAACAATGTCACCCAACTGGTCTTGCGCAAATTGAGTGATTCCAACCACTGCATCTTGCCCATCCACACGTATCCATTCATGTTCTTGGGTGTAGAGTAAATTTTCAGGGATCTCCATAATGCCTCCAAGAAATTAATAGTTAATCTTTTTCACACGACTTGGCAGGAAAGGAGGCTTAACGACCTGGGCGGGCACGTTCAAATTCCTAATTTCCACATCCAATTTAGTTCCGGGTTTTGCATATTCTGTGGTTACATAGCATAAACCGATCCCCGTATTCAAGGAAGCAGAAAATGTTCCACTTGTCAATTCTCCAACAAGTGTATCTTCATTTAAAACTCGGTAATGAGAACGCGGTACCCCTCGGCCGAGCATGCGTAGGCCAACCAGTCTACGGGAAAGTCCTGCATCCTTTTGTTTTTTAAGTGCTGCTTGCCCCAAAAAATATTTTTTATGCAATTTGATGACCCACCCTAAACCGGCCTCAAGGGGATTGCAATTTTCGTTTAATTCGTTGCCATAAAGGGGATAACCCATTTCCATTCTTAGGGTGTCTCTGGCGCCTAAACCAATAGGTTGTATATCAAAGAATTTGCCTGCTTCAAGAATTGCTTTGTAAACCACCTCTGCTTGTTGGTGGTCGATATATACTTCGAACCCATCCTCTCCCGTATAGCCTGTGCGAGCCATAATACATTCAAATTTGTGGATTTTTCCTTTTCGAAAATGGTAGTATTCAATTTCTCTTAAGGGGATATCGCATATTTTTTGCAAGACTTTCTCAGAGTGTTTACCTTGTACGGCAATTTGTGCGGTTTGCTGACTGGTATTTTTTACTGAAGCGTTAAAATCCCCAGCATTTTTAAGGATCCATTGAAAGTCTTTATCCGAATTAGAAGCATTTACGCAAAGAAAATAGTGATTTTCAGAAAACCTATGTACTAACAAATCGTCCACAACCCCACCCGTTTCGAGGCACATTAAGGTATAGAGGGCTTGATTGTTTTGCATAGTTTCAATATCATTGGTAACCAGATATTGGATCAGGTTTTTTGCATCGGGACCGGTAATTTCAATTTCTCCCATATGACTGACATCAAAGATACCCACTCCATCACGAACGCATTTATGCTCTTGAATCACCCCTTTAAATTGGATGGGCATATGCCATCCTGAAAAAGGAACCAACTTTCCACTAAGTTCCTTGTGGATGGAGTGAAGGGGAGTTTTTTTTAGGTCTGAATCATCTGGCATAGTTAAATTACCTGGAATTTTTTTATTAAATGCGGATCACTTGTATAACTTAATTTACATTAAGCACGCAAGAAATTATAAACAATAAAAAATCTAGTGGTAAAATGAGTTTATGAGCTTGTATACGGGCCACAAAAAATACGATGTAATTCTGGTAGCAGGTGAGGGTAAGACTAGCTATAAGGTTTATCATCAGAACAAAGCATTTCTGACTCTACAAGGAAAATGTGTCATTCTATATGTGATTGAAGCTTTACAGCAAGTCAAATCAATTGGAGATATCTATATTGTTGGTTTGAAAGATAAGTTGGATCAAGTACTTCATTCCAGCAGGTTAAACCTTGAATTTCCGAAACGTATACATGTTGTTGAGCAAAAAGCCAATTTATATGAAAATGTTTGGCAAACCTTTTTACAGTCGCAACAAGTCGAGATAACGAATAGCGAAAAACAGCGTGAAAAAGCGGTTCTAATTGTTCCTTGCGATGCACCCCTGATTACACCACAGGAAGTTGAATATTTTATTTCCCACGCAGATATGAACCGCTATGATCATGTACTCGGGCTGGTGACTCGAGCAAAGTTACAGCATTTTTATCCTGTCGAAAGCAAACCTGGAATTAAGATGGCTTATTTACATATTCAGGAAAACAGTTTTCGGATCAATAACCTGCACATGGTCAAACCGCTTCGAATTGAAAATCGAGAATATATTCAGAAAATGTACCAGTATCGCTACCAGAGAAACTTTAAAAATTTGATTTTATTTGGATTATCGGTATTTGGTAAAGATAAATCAAAACATTACAAAAATTACATAGGTTTACAGCTTTGCTTGTTTTTTAGCGGACTGGGACTAGAGTTCATGGTAAATTATTTCAGAAAATTAAATCCAAAAAAAGAATTAGAAGCAACCATATCCACTATCATGAAGACCCGATTCTCGGCTCTTGAAGTCCCTTTTCCTGGGGCAGCTCTGGATATTGATAATGCCAAAGATTATGAAGCAATGAAAATCCGGTTTGATGAATGGCGGAATTTTTTAAGTAAGGCCTCCCTTACCAACCTTGAAAATAGCAGCGATGCATTTTCTCCTTCCCGTGAAATGGCGCCTACTTCTTCGATGCACTGAGGAGCGGTATCTGTATCTTTGAGATCTCCAGAATAAATACAGCTCACATTTTTTCCGGAAGTTTAAAATAGGAATTTGAGTTTTATTAAATTTTTAAAACATTATGGATCAAAGAAAACTAAGAAACTTTTCGATTATTGCCCATATTGATCATGGCAAGTCCACTCTTGCAGACAAGCTTATTCTTGCCACCTCTGCACTTTCTAAACGGGAAATGAAAGATCAGGTACTGGACAATATGGATCTGGAGCGTGAAAGAGGAATAACTATTAAAGCCCAAACTGTTTGTCTGAAGTATTTATCCAAAGAAAGTGGATCTTTTGTATTCAACATGATAGATACACCAGGGCATGTGGATTTCACCTATGAGGTATCACGCAGCTTAGCTGCATGTGATGGCGTATTATTAGTAATTGATGCAACACAAGGTATTCAGGCACAAACCATTGCCAATTTGAACTTGGCTATGCAACATGATCTTGCGGTCATACCTATCATTAATAAAATTGATCTTCCCAGCGCGAACCCAGAGTTTATAAAGGAACAATTGGAAGACGTATTACAAATCGAATCAGACAACGCAGTGCTGGTGAGCGCCAAAGAGGGAATTGGTATCGATAAGTTAATGGAGTCAGTGATAAAATTGATTCCTCCTCCTAAAGGAAATATATCTGGCACCTTACAAGCTTTGTTATTTGATGCCTGGTACGATTCTTTTCGCGGTGTCATCATCTTGATTAAAGTTCAGCATGGAAAACTCGCGGTGAATGACGAAATCACGATGATGGCCACTGGAAACCGTTTTATAGTCGAAGAACTGGGTACTTTCACTCCAAAACAACAACAAAAATCTACTTTACAAGCAGGGGAAGTAGGTTATCTAATTGCCGGAATCAAACAACTGGATCAAACTAAAGTTGGGGACACCATTACCCATGCAAAGACTCCTGCTGAAAATCCTTTACCTGGATATAAGGATGTAAAGCCAATGGTGTTCAGTGGTCTCTACCCTATAAGTGGCGACGACTACGAAGATTTACGCGATTCACTTAAAAAGTTGACATTGAATGATGCTTCTTTTTCTTATGAAGCAGAAACATCGACTGCATTAGGATTTGGGTTTCGCTGTGGGTTCCTCGGACTACTGCATATGGAAATCATTCGAGAGCGTATTGAACGAGAATATAAAGTCGAACTCCTCACTACCGCACCTACTGTTATTTATAAGGTGATTACTACGGATGGGAAAACAATAATGATCGACAACCCAACCAAATTAAAAGAACAAAAAAATATTGATCACCTGGAAGAGCCTTATGTGATGGGAACCATCATTTTACCAGACGAATATATTGGCGTTATGATGGGTTTGGTTAGAGACCGACGCGGCATTCAGAAAAAAATGGAATACCTAAACCCAGAAACTGTCTTATTGGAATACGAGTTGCCCTTTAACGAAATCGTACTTGACTTTTATGACAAACTAAAATCTTCTACCAAAGGTTACGCTTCGTTTGATTACGAATTTATAGATTTCAGGACATCCAGTCTGGTAAAGTTGGACATTCTCTTGAACGGGGAGTTGGTAGATGCTCTGTCTTTAATAGCGCATAAAGATAAAGCGTTCTTCCAAGGTCGCGAATTAGCTAAAAAGCTCAAGCAGCAGATTCCCCGGCAAATGTTTGAGGTTGCCATACAAGCAGCTATTGGCAGTAAAGTCATTGCACGTGAAACTGTGAAAGCCCTTAGGAAAAATGTGCTTGCCAAATGCTATGGTGGAGATATTACTCGTAAGCGTAAATTGCTTGAGAAACAAAAAGAAGGAAAGAAAAAAATGAAGCAGATTGGAAGCGTTGAAATACCTCAAGAAGCTTTTCTAGCTGTATTGAGGACAGATGACAAATAATCCCTCAGAAAATACAGATAGCAACGGGGTAAAAAGAAAAAGCGTTGCCCGTGAATATACAGAAGCCATTTTTATTGCTCTTCTTTTGGCTCTATTTATTCGCACCTTTGTTGTCCAGGCTTTTAAGATTCCTTCAGGTTCTATGGAAGAAACTCTTTTGATTGGCGATCATATTCTCGTCTCAAAATTTGCTTATGGAACTCATATTCCGAACGAAAT
>CAYYIR010000141.1:0-1702 GCA_964471995.1 uncultured Nitrospina sp.
CGTCATTTTATTAGAGATAATACGGTCACAGGTCTGGATATCGATAACCAAGCCCTGGAGGATTGTCAAAAAAATTTAAAAATTGAAACCATTTGGGCCGACTTTAGTATTCAAATTCCATTGCCTACAGCATCATTTGAGGTGGTTGTGGCTGGAGAAGTAATAGAACATCTGCCCTATCCGGAAATTACCGTATCGGAAATATCAAGAATTTTAAAACCTGGTGGGTTATTCCTTGGTTCGGTACCAAACTCCTACCATCTAAAGAACAGGTTAAGAGTATTAAAAGGCCGCTTAATAGATTATGATCAAACTCATTTACGAGCCTACAATGTTATGCTCCTAAAGCAATACCTTCAAAAAGAATTTGTGATAGAGGAGCTGACCAGTTGCCGAGGCAAATCGGCATTTCTTTCTATTGCCTGGTTTGGAAGAGATCTGGTTTGGAAATGCAAGAAAAAATAATTTTTATAACATAGCAATAGCATTACCCAACTGACATCAACAATAACTTGAGAGTTGTGCTAAATTAATCATCAGCAACTAATAAACAATTTTCAACATATAATCAGGTTTCTTTTTGAAATCTCTTCATATTCTTCATTCCGAATCAGCCACGGGTTGGGGCGGACAGGAAATCAGAGTATTCCAGGAAAGCCAATTATTACTGGAACGCGGGCATCGAGTCTCTTTGGTTTGCCAACCAACAAGCTATCTATGCAAAAAAAGTCTTGCTATAAGCTCCCCAAATTTCAAATGCTACCCCCTGCTCATGAAAAGTACTACAAACCCGTTCTCTATAGTTTCTATTTTTAAGATACTTAAAAAAACAAAAGCAGATATTATTCATACCCATAGTTCAATAGATAGCTGGTTGGTCGGTTCTGTTGCTAAGTTATCCCAAATTCCAGTAATCCGTAGTCGTCATATTTCTATTCCTATAAAAAATATGTTCCCTAATAACTGGTTATATTCCAGAATTCCCAGAAAAATTATTACCAGCGGGGAAGCTATTTCTGAAGTTGTAAAATCAGTTCCCGGTGTTAATCCCGGAAATGTGAAATCAGTTTCCGCAGGGGTAGATTTTCGCCGATTCGACTTTAAAATAAATGGAATAAAAATCCGTGAAGAGTTGGGAGTAAATCCCGGCCAACCTTTAATTGGGAAAATAGGCGTTATCCGTGGATGGAAAGGCTATAACTATTTATTGGAGGCCGCTCCCATTATTCTAAAAAAGTTTCCTGATGCCAGATTTGTATTTGTTGGAAATGGCCCTGGCTTTGAACAAACTAAATCCATAGCCAAATCTCTTGGGCTTGAGCAGAAGCTTACGTTTTTAGGACACCGCGATGATATTCCCGAAATAATGGCTGGCTTGGATATTCAGGTATTAGCCTCTTTTGCCGGAGAAGGAACTCCCCAAGTCATTCCTCAGGCATTCGCCATGAAAACACCTCTGGTAGCCACTAGGGTTGGTTCCGTTCCCGAAATGCTCGGGCAAGGGAAAAGGGGTATTTTGGTAGAACCTAAAAATTCAGTTGACCTTGCCAACGGAATTATAAATTTAATTGAAAATCCGGGTATCAGAAATGAATTAGCAGAAAAAGGCTATGAATTTTGTAGAAATGAATTAGGGGTTGATCGAATGATAGATGAAACAATAACTATTTATGAAGAAGCACTTAAATATTAATCCCAATAT
>CAYYIR010000141.1:1802-5636 GCA_964471995.1 uncultured Nitrospina sp.
ATTTTGATATTATTCAAAGCCACGAAAAAACCTGGTTGCAGGATGTTTATAGAGCAGGCGATGGGTGCCACATAAAATGGTTGCAACAACGAGGAACTAATTTTTCTCTCATTAAAAATCTTTTTCTTTATCTAAACCCTTTTCACCAATTAGTACTAAAATTAGAAAAAAATATTTTTGAGTCTGGCAAATGCAAAAAAATAGTGGCCATTTCCCAAATGGTTAAAGAAGATATTTTAGAAAATTATCAATGCCCACCCGAAAATATTTCTGTTGTATATAACGGTGTGGATCTGGAACGCTTTCATCCCAATAATAAAAATACATATCGCAGTTTAATTAGAAAAAATTTGGGCATTCCAGAAACCTCAATACTAATTTTGTTCGTAGGCTCAGGGTTTGAGAGAAAAGGCCTACAGTTTTTGCTTCAGTCTTCGAAATATTTCGAAACAACAGATTGGCGAGTACTTATAATGGGAAAAGGAAACTTTAAAAAGTTTCTACGTTATATACCAAAAAACAAACGCAATCAGATAATTGCTAAAGCACCCGAACCAGAGATTGAACAATATTATGGGGCCGCAGACTTGTTTGTTCTTCCCTCTATTTACGAGCCTTTCGGTAATGCAAATTTAGAGGCCTTAGCAACTGGTTTACCTGTTATCACTACCAAATTTTGTGGGGCTGCCAACATTATCGACTCTAAAAATAATGGTCTTATTATTAAAGATCCTTATAACCCAAAAGAAATTGCCGAAAAAATTAATTATCTCTTCGATCTCTCCATCCGAAAAACTATGGGAAACAATGCAAGAAAACTTGCTGAGCAATTTTCGCTGGAAAGGAATAAACAAGAAATGTTACAGATATATAAAAAAATAACCACTGTTTGATTTTTGTATGCTGTTTTATTTTTTTTCAGGTTTTTACAAAACTCAAAACTTATTAAACTTAATACAATCTAATTTTTCAAATATCAATCTCCCTTAATTCCAAGTCCAGATTTTTTATCTAACATAAAACCTTGGCTTTCTATAATTAAACACAATTTTGTAAAAAATTAAAAAAAGAAATATATTGATAAACCGGCTAATTTCTGTGGAATCAAAAAGCAACCGGTTGTATCAGTTTAATATAGAATGGAAGAAGTTAGCTTTGATTTTAAAGCTTGGAATGAGTTCCATCACAAATAGGAGATCTGCCTGACTTACCGCAATCGCAAATTGCTAACCTTCTTTCTTCCTCTACCACGATTTCAATGGGAGTTTTTCCAGTTGCTTTCGCACTGTGAGATCCATCACAGTAAGGTTTATTAGCAGATTCGCCACAAGTACAGTAGTTTTTGATTCCTGGAGTTTCATCAATCAACATTGGTGCGTTTTCATATGCCATGGGAATTTCCTTATTTAAAATGATATAAGAAACGAACAATAAAGAGTAATTGTAATATGTCAACAACTTTAAATTGTCTGGAAATCTTTAAATTTTTTTAAACTGAATTGGAAAAACTATGAAAACCCTTATCACAGGTGCAACTGGCTCTGTAGGCAATACACTACTTCCATTACTGGCTGAAAAAGGATATGAATTAATCGTATTAACTCGTAATTCTAAAACTGCCCAAGTCCGGCTTCCTGTTTATTGTAAAATAATTGAATGGGAAGAAATTTCAACCCTTAAGGAAGAGAATATTGAGGTAGTTATCAACCTTTGTGGAGAAAACGTTGCCAGTGGTCGCTGGACAGCAAAGAGAAAACAAGCAATCTATGACTCCCGAATTTTATTAACACGTAATCTCATTGATTATTTTAAAGAAAATTCCCATCCAATAAAAACCTGGATCTCAGCCTCAGCTACCGGGATATATGAAAAATCTATCGTCCCAGATGAATCTTCACCTAGTGGACAGGGTTTTTTGGCTAAAGTCTGTAAAGACTGGGAAGAAGAAAATTTTAAGGCCAAAGAATTCAATATACGCACCACCGCTTTCCGAATAGGTATTGTATTGGATTTCGATGGTGGTGCTATGCAAAAATTATTACCTATTTTTAAACTTGGCTTGGGTGGAAATATTAGTAATGGCAACCAATGGATGAGTTGGATTCACGTGCGTGACGTTGCCGGACTTATTATGGAAGCCATAGATAACCCAGACTATGAAGGTGCTCTAAACGCTGTTAGTCCAAACCCTATTACAAACAGGGATTTCACATCCACTTTGGCAGCAATTTTAAAACGGCCCGCACTTTTTCCAGTTCCGGGCTGGATTCTTAAGTTATTGTTCGGAGAAATGTCTCAGATAGTAATTAAAAGCCAAAAAATTTCTTCTGGTCGAGCCAAAAATTTAGGTTATAAATTTATCTACCCAAAACTTGAACGTGCATTGAAAATTATATGCGACCAGCCTGGACATATAATGCGCATGGAGCAATGGGTGCCACAACCTATTGATAAGATATTTGACTTTTTCACAGACCCTAAAAACTTAGAAACCCTGACTCCAAATTTTCTGAAATTTAAAATACTTCGAACCACCTCATCACCCATTAGCAAGGGAACACTACTCGATTATAGTTTGAAAATAAGAATGATACCGGTACGCTGGCAATCAAAAATTACGGAATGTCTCCCTGATGTTCGTTTTTCCGACGAACAAACAAAAGGTCCTTACAAGTTCTGGTATCACACACATGAGTTTTTTGAAAAAAATGGAGGAACAATAATTAGAGACAGAATATTTTACAAGCTACCTGGCTGGATACCAGGCGATATCATAGCTCATTGGTTTGTAAAAAAAGATTTGGAAAAAATATTTTTATACAGGAGGGAAATTATTGAAAAGTTATTTAATCCAAAGGAAAAAAATTAAATCCAAATTCGGATGCAAGCCCAATATAGTTTGAGTATTGGATTCAACAAATAATCCACCAAAGGATTATTTAGCCCAGTTACCTTAATGGTGTCTTGATATAACTTTATAATATCGCTATCTGGAACTGTTCGAGAGGATTGAATTTTTCTTCTTTTTCTAGTGATTTGGATCCATTCTGCCGCAATTTCAAAATAACTTTTTATTTTAAGTCGAAACCATCCATTGAAAATAGAATATACGATTTGTGAAATCTCTACCAATATTAACGCCGGAAAGATCAGCCACAAGGTTTTGCATTCAAAATTTTTCAATAAAATATGAAGCCTATTTTTTTCAGAACGATAAAATTTAAGCACACCTTTATTAAAATTATAATGGTGACTACAAACAGCATTTGATGTTGCCACTAGTCTCCAGCCCATCATTCTGATTCGCCATGAGAGATCGTGGTCTTCATGATAAAGAAACAGGTCTTCATCAAAGCCACCCACCTTTTCATAAACCTCTCGCGAGAACATAAAAATGCCTCCACAGGCCGATTCTGTTAAAGGCAAGTTAATTTGATCTGGCTGGTCAATTAAATTAGGGCATGCAATACCCGTATAGTTAACAAGCACTCCATAGGAATTTATTCTTGCCGGATCATTTAAGGATTTTTGGTCGTGTTGAGAATAATATAGAATCTTTGGTATGGCCGCACCAATACTTGATTCAGACACCAACAGAGAAGCTAAATGGCGAATGCAATCTGACTTTAAAGCCAGATCATTATTCAAAAAAATAAAATAATCTCCCTTGGCTTTATCAAGGCCTCTGTTGACCGCAGACCCAAATCCTAGATTTTTCTCGTTCTCAATCAACTTGACGGAAGAGAATTCTTCCTTTACCAAAGTCTGCGATCCGTCTTCCGATCCATTGTCGACCACAATGATTTCTAAATTTTCATAATCCTGCTCCAATAA
>CAYYIR010000142.1:0-5592 GCA_964471995.1 uncultured Nitrospina sp.
CGAAATCTTCCATAATCTTCCATCTCATAAGCTTGTAACAAGTTTCGAAAACGTAATACCTCTGGAATGTTTATATTCTCCGGGCAAGGCAAACACTCATTGCAAAGAGTACAAAGATCTTTGATTTCATTTAACCGAACATCCATCTGAATTCGAATACTTTTTTCTTTATTTGAAGATTGTTTTTCCTCATTTAAAATCGAAAGATTTTGCGGGAAATGCTCTGGTTCGTGTATTCCCATACTCAACGTTGTGATTTCTGGATGTTCTAGACAAAATCGACCATTAAATTGAATCGCCGTCAAAGGCTCAACCGTCTCTTTAACAATTGATGAAGGCTTCCACAACATACCGCCTTTTTCGTTTGGAGAAATTATAAAAACACCAATGTCTTTTTTTCCTGCCAACTCAACTGCGGCAAGGTTTCGCTGAAAAAAATAATAGTAGTGAAGGTTCACGAAACTGAACAAGTCGGTATTGAGAGCTTGCAAAATAATATCCAATGCAGCATGAGTGGAAAATCCTATATGGCGAATCAACCCTTCTTCCTTAAGTCGATGTAATGTTTCTACAGGTCCTCCCGGCTGGGTTGCCGCTAGCAATCTTTCTTCATTATTAATTCCATGCCATCCATAAAAATCGACAAAATCTAATTTTAAGCTGGTTAATTGCTCCTCCACCAGTTTGCGAGTCTCTCCCCCTGTCATTGGAGATCCCTTGGTCATCATCTTAAATTCGTGGCGCGGAGTTCCCAGTTCTTTTAAGGCCACTCCATAAAGGTTTTCACTTTTCATATATCCATGAGCGGTCTCTATATGATTAATGCCTACCTCAAATGCCTGCCGGGTTGTTTCGATGCAGTTTCGAATAGATTCAGAAGGTAAATGGGTGCGTGGCGATACCCAGCCATGCTTGAATCGCATTCCCCCCAGAGTGATCACAGAAATGATTTCATCGGTCTTCCCAAAACGCCGGTATTCCATCTCGAAATTATGATCGAGCTTTCAAGGTTAAGCAAGAAAATCATTGAGATCACTCTAAAATTCCCCTACACTTCTTAAGAACAATAACTTACATATTCAGTAGAAAGCAAAACAGGGCTAAGTTTTATTTTATCCATTTGCTCTCTACCTCTATACAAAACAATATTTTTTCAATACCTCTTCAATTAAATTAGGTAGCGATTTTTCCACCTCGTTAGGTTCCACAGCAGTGCGTTGGCTGGAAAACATCAAATCAGAAATCGTTGGAGGACAGCTCAGTGGTTGAAGCATTGATAGGGTTAGTCGTTGCCGCAGTTATTTTGATGTGGATACTGCTTAAAAAAAGTAACTCCAAAGTAGAGGACCAGAGCATTCTCTTGATCCAAGAGCAGTTGAGTAAAGTGGTGGAAACATTGGATAAAAAACTGGGCGAATCAAATGAATCGATGAGAAGTCAAATCGGTGAATCTAACAAGCTCATCAAGGATATTACTCAACAACTTACCAAAGTCAATGAGACCAATAAACAAGTCATCGACGTAACCAATCAACTCAAGACCATCCAAAATATCCTGATGAATCCGAAACAACGCGGTGTGCTTGGGGAGTTTTTTCTGGAAACGGTCTTAAAAAATGTTTTGCCTCCAGAGCACTATTCCTTGCAGTACAAATTCAATAACGGAGATATAGCAGACGCTGCGATATTTTTTGGAAAAGCCGAAGAACAAACGATTCTTCCAATTGATTCAAAGTTTCCCATGGAAAACTATAACCGCCTGGTGGAAGAAAAAATAAAAACCGAACAAGATCGATTGGCAAGGACATTCATCCAGGACGTAAAAGGACGAATACTGGAAACATCTAAGTATATCCGCCCGAATGAAAATACTCTCGATTTTGCATTTATGTTTATCCCATCCGAAACCATTTTCTATGACTTATTATCTAATTCTATCGGTTCCGTGAAAGCTTCCTCCCGTGATCTGGTTGAATATGCCTTTGAGAAGAAAGTAATTATTGTCTCGCCAACATCATTTATGGCCTATCTACAAACTATAATTCAAGGGTTTCGGGCATTAAAAATAGAGGCTTCGGCTAAGGAAATCATAGCAAGAGTGGAAGAACTCGGGAAGCATTTAGGGAATTATGATCAATATATGGGAAAACTTGGCAACTCTCTGAGCACGACGGTAAATCATTACAATACGGCTCATAAGGAATTGAACAAATTGGATAAGGATGTTTTGCAAATTACAGACAAGCCAATCGGAATAGAACCCATATCTCTTGAAAAGCCTAATCGTGCCGACTGAATCATTAGTTAATAACCTAATTTGATATAATTAAAGCATGCGTACTAAAAATAAAGTTCGGTTTTTTATTTTATGCCTTATAGGGGTGTTAATATTTCCATCATTTCTTTTTGCAAATAACTTCAACCAATTGGTTGAAAAAAAACAACTACTAGAAAAAGAATTCGGTATCGAAACGCTTGAATGCTTCCCCTTCATAAAAAATATCGGGTTCACTGAAGATCAAATACCTCTTATACAAAGATGCTTGCAGGGTGTATCTTCACTTCAAGAAGCCCTCACCCACATAAAGCATGATAATTATAAAGAAGTGGGGATCAGTAATCGCTTTTTAAGAACCGCAGGGTTTCATACCATCTTGGTAAACTGGAAAGCTGCACCTGAAGAAATAGAAAAGTTTTTAAATCAGCAGCTTGATCAGCAGCAGCAAAATGAATTCATGGATAAAATCCGTGCATTAAAAAAAGAGATCGGAAACCAAGGCCTGGCGAAAGAAATCTATTGCTCTAAAGAAATTTCCAACAACGACTGTCTCAAAGGATATAAAAACCTTGCCGAAGTACAAAATTCAAAAAGGACCAGAAGAACGGGTTGGCATGAAATTATGATTACTCACTCCTCTTTTTCAGCAGACAAACCAAATAAGCTTATTTTGGGGTTTGACGAAGCGCCTGCTAACATGCGAAGCCAGCTAATGAAAGATCCGTATAAAACCTGGAGTCCGAAAAGAAAAATGTACGAAACTATTCAGGAAAAATATGGCAAGGTATTTAAAGAGAAACTGCAATTGGAAAACTTTATCTGCGCGGCTGAATTAAATCTGGAGGAATGCCAACAAGGAGCCAAAAATTTAATGGTAGCTAGTCAATCCACAGATTTTCGTATGCGCTATTGGGGTAAAGTAATTCTAAACCGGTACAATACTTTGATCCAAGATGATTTCAATGCACAAATTCGTTTCGACCTTCCACCAGAAAAAATTCTTGAGCATTTTTCTAGAAAAGCAATTAAAACCAAAGCCGCAAAAAATACAACTTTGGCAGTAAAATTAGAGGGTCGCACAAAAAATAACTCAACTAAACTACGTGCAGTTTGTGATTTGGAAGGCTTGAGGTCAACACTTTGCGCTAAGGCCTTTAAAACCTTTATACGATTTGTGAAAAATCATCGCGACTATCAAGTCACCTTTCCATGGGATACCATAATGTTTATAGACGGAAAACAGCTCTCTAGGGTAAATTTTGCTATCAACTCAAATTCCAGAAACACCTATCTCTATATCGATGCTGACAGCACCGATGATGAATTTTTGAACTACTTGGAACGATTTCAATCAAAAAATTAAGATTTAACCACTCTTGATCCCTAATTAAATCATAAGAGGGAACACTAATCTAAGAAGTGACAAACTAACAGAGTAAGGTAATAATTACTCTCTATTCCCTTATCTATAACATGGCGATTTCTCATAGATGAAATCCGAAATACAATCTGTATATCTAGCACCGAAGGGCCTAAACGAACTTTTATTAAATGAGGTTGGAAAAGTACTTGCCGTTCATGACCGACTTATTTTTTCAAGCGAGCCATTCATCGATGCTCATTGGGCACAGAACATTTGGAAGAACACACAAATAATTTCTATCGAATCCATCAATGATGCAGCAAAGAAGCTTATAGCTCTTCAAAAAAACTGGTTTCTTTATTCTTTCACACTACACCGGCGCGCCAAACTCATTCAAGAAAAACTGGACTTAAAACCTCAAAAACCTTTAGCATTTCCTACAACGCTTCCCGAAAATGTTTTAGGTAGTTGGTGCCTGCTTGATGAAAACACGCTCCTAGCATCCACAGATTGTTCGAGCCCCTTCCCTAACGGTGAGCCTTTTTTCATCCAGGACAAGAACGGTCCGCCTAATCGGGCTTACCTGAAACTCTTTGAGGCTTTGACTCTAGCCAGAAAAACTCCAAAAAAGGGAGAATTTTGCATTGATATCGGTGGCAGCCCTGGTGGTTGGACGTGGGTGATCCAAAAATGCGGCGCAAAAGTACTCAGCATCGATCGTTCACCGCTTGATAAAAAAATTTCAAATCTAAAAAACGTGGAGTTCGAAAAACGTGATGCCTTTTCTGTACTACCCGAAATGTTTAAAAAAGAAGAAAGACCCGTCGACTGGTTATTTTCAGATATAATCTGCTATCCAGAAAAACTTTACGAATGGCTATCGATGTGGATAGACTCGGGTATCTGCAAAAACTTTATCTGCACCCTCAAGTTTAAAGGTAAACCCGAATCCAGCATTATTAAAAAATTTGCCGCGATCCCAAATAGTAAAGTCATTCATCTTTTTCATAACAAAAATGAGCTGACCTTTATAAAACTTTGGCGGCCAACTTAGAAATTCCTAAAATAGCCTTCAGAATATCTGTCTGACCGGTTTCTTTAGCCAGAGTTTCCGATTCATCTAGACATCTTTTAAGTTCTGCCATATTCCCAATAATGAGATGAATTGCAGTAGAAGAAAATAAAGGTTGCAAAATTTTCAATGGCTGTTCCAATTCCCTTCCAAGCCTTATTCGATTTTTTAAAGTGGCAATACCTCGGTCAAATGCTCCGTATAAAGATGCAAATCGTTCCCCTCTATCCGATTTTTGGTTTAAAGCATCTTCCAAAATTTCCAAAGCTTGATCCCATGCACATTTTCTCCAATAGGTGATCGCGACTATAGAAAGAATCGCCGCTTTTCCTGCTTTGTCATCCATTTCCTTAAACAATAGCAGGGCCTTTTCAAATTGCTCCAAGGCCTTTTTCAATTGAGCTTTTTCCCAATAAGCTGTGCCCAACGCGGTCAACACTACCGCGCGCAGGGTCTTATCTTTTTCCACCTTAATTAAAAGTTTATTCAAACAAATAATTGCGGTATCGTACTTCCTTGCCTGCTGACAACCGTTGCAATAAGCAACTGCCTTTTTAACAGTTTTCGACGAATCGCCCTTCAAAAGAGCAGATTCAAAATTTTCTTTTAATTGTAATAAATCCATTTTACTTAAAATATTATAAGAGACTTTTTACAAATTTGATCATCTAACAAAATAAGATGCAAATAGCAAAAAATCGAACTAAAATTTTTTTTAACTCTATAAAGGACAGTTTCCCATGTTTAAAGAAATAAATCCTCATCTGGTACAGGAAATGGTTGAGGAAGGTACCGTACACGTCGTCGATATTCGCGATTCTGGCTCTTATGCTTCAGGCCATATTCCAAATGCCGTTTCTCTCAACGATCAGAATGTTA
>CAYYIR010000143.1:0-5524 GCA_964471995.1 uncultured Nitrospina sp.
CTTATACCGAAAAAGGAGCAGGTAATCTTAACTTGAGGGTAGATCAAGATGAAATTCATGTTGCATTGGGTGTCTTCGGTCTGCGCTATCACACGAATGTAAATTTTGACAGTGGCGACCTGATACCGGAATTAAGGGGAGGGATCACCTATGATTTCGCAGCTGATGATGGTATCGCAAACAACGTTTTCAATGGGGGTGGGGCAACGTTTAAAAATCAAGGTCAGGATGTTGTTGAATTTGGTTTCCAGATAGGAGTAGGGTTGTCCTATCAGCCAAAAGCCATCCCAATTCCTTTAACAACAATATCAATTCAAGGTTTGAGTGTGGCCGCAAACTATGATTTGTTGAAGAAGGAAGATTTTGTGGGCCACAGTGCTAACATCTCAATCCGGTATGAGTTTTAATTCTTTATAAATTTTTATTTAAGCCCCCGTGCCTATTTACGCACTGGGGCTTTTTTTTGTTTATAATTGTACCCTATTTATTATCTTGGTCTAATTATGGAACACGAGCAAAAAATAAAAGGTAATAAAAAACCTTGTGCCTTCCCTAAAAAAATAAATGTTAATAAGGATTGTAAAAATTGTTTCCAGGCAAGTTTAATTATAATCATACTTACCTCACTTATTTGTTCAGGTTGTGCAGGGAAAGGGATTAAGAATAATTTGGCGAACAGCATCGCAAAAGGATCAAACCTTCAACCTATCTTAATACCCACCTCAGCCTTTCAGTTAAAGGGGTATTTTCGTTTTCATAATCCTAAAGCTCCGCTCATCGTATACATTGAAGGTGACGGACAGGCTTATCTTCATAGAAATATGCCATCTGCCAACCCAACTCCTAAAAACCCGCTAGCACTTCGTCTTGCTGCTATAGATCTTGGGGAAAATGTTCTTTATCTTGCGAGACCATGCCAATATGTGGATTTTCAGTTGGACAGGTCCTGTGAAATTCCTTACTGGACTCAAAAAAGGTTTTCAAACAAGATCATCATTTCAGTTAACGAAGCCATTGATAAGATGGTTTTAAAAGCGGGGGTAGATCGTATCCATTTGGTTGGTTACTCCGGTGGTGGAGCCGTGGCAGCGTTGGTTGCCTCTCGTAGGAAAGATGTGGCTAGCTTGAGGACCTTGGCAGGTTATGTGGATCATGTTTCATTAAACAGGTGGGTAGGCGTTTCCCCTTTAAAAGGCTCTCTAGATCCCATGAAGGTGGCCCCTAATCTGAAATGGATTCCTCAAACGCATTACTCAGGAAAAAAGGATAAGGTAATCCCCAAATGGGTTCCACAAAATTTTATAGGAGCTGTTGGTAATAAAAGCTGTACTTTTATTCGCTTGATTAACGCAACGCATACGAAAGGATGGGAGAAAGCTTGGAAAAATATGTGGTCAAAAATACCTGCCTGCCGGTAAATCCTATAATCAATAAAAATTATTTATTTAAGTTACAGCTAATTAAAACTTCTTCGTTGTAAATAGATCTCAACTGTATTTTTAAAATTACTGGCAACAGCGATATCTTTCATACCGCTATGGTTGTAATCTCCACTGGTAATAGCTAAAACCGTGCCCCCATCTACTACGTAATCACGGGTGGGGTAACGAAAGATTCCGTTAGCGTTACGCACCACCAGTGAAAAACTACTGGAACGTGAATTGGCAACTGCAACATCTTTAAGTTTATCCGGATTGAAATGACCTGCTGTCAGGGCAAAGGGTCCTCCGCCTCCAGAAAATGAAACAGGCTCTGAAAAACTCCCATCCCCTTTGGAGAAGAGCATGTATAAGTTATCCCCTTTTCCTGAGGCGAAAATCAGATCGGGTTTCCCATCCGCATTCATATCTTCCAAAATGATTGCAAGGGGAACAAGATTTTTGGCATAAGTTTTTGGTTTTTGGAATGTGTAGTTACCGTTTCCAAGAAAAACTCGAATCGAACTTGCATTGGAACTGCTGGTGGCCAAGGCTATATCTGCGTTTCCATCACCATTAAAATCTTCAGTAACCCCTGAAAACGAGCGTGACCCAGTGAGATAGGTTTCTCCTTTTTTAAAATAGCCATCTCCACTGCCTATATAAATTTCCATTTGGTCGAAGGTTAATGTCACGACTGCATCCAGTTTTTTATCATTATTTAAATCTACTAGGATTACATTTAAGGGGACTTTTCCTGTTTTTATGGGTACGGATTTTCGAAAACTACCGTCTCCATTTCCTAGCAATATAACAATCATTTCTTTGCCACGTGCATTGGTGACCAGATCAGGTATGCCGTCGCGATTGATATCTCCTGTTGTTACCATGGTGGGTTCGGATGCAACCCGAATGTGACGGGGATTATAAAAAGTTCCATCGCCTTTGCCATAGAGAAGGCTGAGGCTATTGTCTTTAGCATTGACTGTTACCAGATCGGATTCTCCATCCAAATTGATATCTTGGGTTAGGAGGTAGGATGGTCCTTTTCCCACTTTTATGGTATCGAATTTGTAAAGCGTATTTGGAGGTGGCGAAGGAAGATCACATCCGACAATTCCTAAAATGAAAAATAACCAAAGTAGATTTTTTTTATGACTTTTCATAGTTGCAGCGGTGATTTATAACTGTTTTGCAAGTTTTTTTAGAGGATCTTTGAAAATATTACCTCTTTTTGATGAAATATGATAATTTAGACGTCACATAATTAGATTTAGTCTAATCCCTTGCTCCAACTTTTGAGTTGGGGCTAATGGGGTCTTTTGGAAGTTTAAGGTTGTTTTTCAGAGGCCCCTTTTAAAAACCCATGAGGAGGTATCTATTGCGTTCTTACCAAAGTGTTCTGATTTTAAAACCCGATATTGAAGAATCCCGCGTTGATGAGGCTCTCGGAAAAATAGGGGAGTTCATTAAAAGTAATGGTGGGGCCTGTCTCAAAACTGAAAAGTGGGGAAAGAAGCGTCTTGCTTACCGAGTTAAAAAAAGCCGTTTTGGTATTTATTTAAATATCTATCATACCCTCGAACCCTCAGGCGTCATTGATCTTGAGAAAAAATATAAACTTTTTGACCTCATTATTAAATATATGGTCTTGTATTTACCTGATGATGAATTAGAAAGAGCATTGGATCGAGAAGATAGTGAGGAAGTCGAAAAGGCTGCCACCAATGAAACTGCAGATAAATTATGAGGGTTAAGAAATTTTTCAAACACAAATAAAATGAAAAACGGATAATTTATTATGGCTTCTTTCAATAAAGTACTTTTAATGGGTAACCTAACGCGTGACCCCGAACTTCGATATACCTCGGGCGGAACGGCTGTGGCCAGCTTTGGGCTTGCGGTAAATAGAAAGTTTAAGCAGGGAGAAGAATGGAAGGAGGAGGTCTGTTTTGTAGATATAACTGTATGGGCAAAACAAGGGGAAAACTGTGCCGAATATTTAAATAAAGGCAGCCTGGCATTTATTGAAGGACGTTTGAACTATCAGACTTGGGAAGCAGAGGGAGGTCAAAAACGCAGCAAATTGGAAGTGGTAGCTAACAACGTACAATTTTTAACTAAACAAGGGGCGAAGGTAGATATGGGCGGTTCGGATGCCCCCCCTGCTAAAGAAGATGATATTCCATTTTAATTTAATTAAAAATATAGAAGGTAACTATGGCTGAGACAAAAAAACGTTCTCTTTTTTCACAAAAAATTTGTCGTTTTTGCAACGATGATAATAGTAAGGTTTTTATAGATTTTGCTGATGTAAAGGCGTTAAAACCTTTGATTTCAGAAAGAGGTAAAATTGTTCCTTCGAGAATTTCGGGGAACTGCGCCAAGTGTCAACGGTTGTTAACTCGGGCGATTAAAAGAGCACGTAATATTGCCTTATTGCCGTTCTCTGTTCAGCACTGACCTTGACTTCTGAATCACAGTCGCAAAACTTGCTGCTGCCTGTTCTTTTAGTTTTTGCGCTTTTATTTGCTTTAATGGTTTTTCCGCCCTTAGGGGCTTTGGTGGCTTTACTATCGCCTTTTCCGCTGGTTTTCATATTTCTGCAGCGCGGAAAACAGGTTGCACTGGTTTTGATGAGCCTGATTTTCGGAGTCCTTTGGTTTTTGGTGGGGCAAGATCAGGCGTTATTATTCATGGCAGAATATGCCGTAATGGCGTTAGTGCTGGGCGAAATGATTCAGGCGGGGTATCCCGGAGATTGGTGCATAGGGGCTTCCTCCTTGGTTTCGGCAGTGGTTTCTATCATACTACTAGTAGCCCTATTGGGGAATCAGGAAACAACAGTTCAAGATTTTTTTGAAAAGCAAATAAGAGCACATTTTATTCAATCTATTGAGACTTTTGAATCGGTTGAACAAAATAAAGCAGAGATTGCTGAGATGAAGGCGTTTGTAGATAAAACTGTGGGTGGATTCGCATCCGCTTATCCTGCATTTGTTTTTGTCGGTTCACTTATAAGTGCAATTGCAAATTATAGCTTGTTAAGAATCGTTTGGGGCAGGATATATAGCCCAGGATTGTTTTCAGAGGGTGCTTTTGCAGAATGGATATGCCCGGAAAACTTTATATGGAGCTTTATCCTAGCCAGTGCAGCTTGGTTTCTGGGCCATGGAATCATAGCAGATGTAGGCTTGAATTTATTTATAGTGGTATTTGTTATTTATTTTGCTCAAGGGATGAGCATTCTGGTTCATTTTCTGAAAGCAAGGAAAGTGCCGATTTTTCTTTGGCTTTTTCTTTTTATAATAATATTTGCACAACCTCTTTTTATTGGTTTGATAACAGGGATGGGGGTATTCGATATCTGGGCAGATTTCCGGAAAATTAGAAATCCAATGCCAAGTGAAGAAGCTTAGTTGTTACAAGAAAGGAAAAATTTTATGAAGCTGTTGTTAAAAGAAGATGTAGACGGTCTAGGGTTTTGTGGCGATGAAGTAGAAGTTAAGGATGGATATGGTAGGAACTTCCTGGTTCCCAAAGGTAAGGCTTTACTTGCAACCCCGAATAACCTGAAGGCTTTCAATCATCAAAAAAGAATTGTTCAATCTAAAGTTAAAAAGGCAATTGGAATCTCCCAGGCTGTTGCCGATGAAATTAGCAAAGCACCTATTCAAATAAAAAAGAAAATAGGAGACGGTGGAAAAATGTTTGGCTCTGTGACAGCACAAGAGATTTCTGATTTGCTGAAAACAAAAGGAGTTGATCTAGATCGTCGAAAAATTCAGATTCAAGAACCCATCAAAAAAGCGGGAGAATACTCCATCCCCGTAAAACTTCATCCAAAGGTGATAGCTGAAATCAAGCTGGTTGTGGAAGCTGAGAAAGTTGATGAAAAACCTGAAGCCCAACCGAAAACAGAAGTACTAGAAAAGTCCGATAATCAAAAACAAGAATAATCGCTAGCCTACTTGATTGAGTATAAATAATCATGGCGGATGCCCTGACCGAAATTTCTCTGAATAAACTTCCTCCTTATAATAAAGAGGCTGAACAGAGTGTTTTGGGATCTTGCTTTCATTCTAGCGAAGCTATTGCTAAGGCAC
>CAYYIR010000144.1:0-5514 GCA_964471995.1 uncultured Nitrospina sp.
GCAAGACTTAATGCTGTCATCATATAATTTTTTGAAAAAGATTTAGGCGCATTAAAAGAAATCGAATTTGGCGCACTTATGATCTGTGTTGTAACCTTTGTTTCTTTTTCAAGGTGTGTTGAGAGTTGAGTTGCGAGTGATCCTCCTCCTATGATAGATATGTGATCTATGGATTCATTTTCTTCTATATTGCTGCAAGAAGAAAGTGCTTGTTCTAATTCTTTGATTATGAAACTGGACATGGTTTTAGTGAGGCTATCGAGTTCCTTAGAAGAGTTTTCTTTTCCTCTATAGATATTCTTTATATCTGTGTTTTCCCATGTGCTATTTCGAGAATACTCTATGACTCCCTTTTTAATTAAAACAACTTCTAAGGCACGTGGGCTGATATCAATCAATGCGGTTAAAACAGAGTCTTTTGATTCCAATGGAAGAGCAAGATTAGCATTAGAAAAAGTTGGGGTATCAAGGATAGTTGTTTTTAAATTTAGTTGCCCAATGAGATTTAAATAATAGTTGGCGATTTCTTTTTTTATTGCTACTAAAGCAATATGAAAGGTGTTTTCGGATTTTTTTGTTAGGTGATAGGTATAATAAAATTCCTCCAGCCCGGATGGGAAGTGTCTTTCCAATTCAAACTCTATCATCGAATATACAGCTTTTATATTTGGCGCAGGCAATTCGAAGGTTTTAAATATTATAAGACTTCTTGGCAGACTTACTACGACTGACTCGGACCATGCATTGTGCTCGATCAAGAATTTATTAATCTCATTTAAAAAATGTTTTTCTGCTTTTTCGTCCTTACCAGTCAGCAATTTTAAATCTATGAATTCGCCTGCAATTATTTCAGTATTTCCAAACTTTTTACCTACAAGGGTTAGGGCAACAGAATCCTCGCGTATATCCAGCCCTAAGGATTTTTCTATAAAAACAGATTTCATGAGCCTAATACGTTATCGTTCCAATAGTGGATTACCATTTTTGGTTTTCCGTCTGTGACGTTTTTTTCTATTACTACTTCTACACTATGTTCTGTGCTACTACCTGTTATTTTTCCTGTCGATTTAATCCTAAAAAAATTTGATAGCGTGTTGGAATGGGATCCTTTTGAAGATATATTTTTCAAAATTTTATTAACCTGTTCGGGTTCGAATAAAATATCCAATACTTCTTTGCTAGCTGTATTTGGATTTACCGTTGGAATTTTATAAATGGTTAGATGATTGATAATACCTTTATATTTTTTATCTTCATCACCTTTATCTCTAGATCCGTAAAGGATTTCTTTTGTCATACCATGAATCTTCAAAAGCTCATCAAAGGTTTCAATTTTCCCGTTCTTAGCAAAATAGGGGGGATTTTGTTTTCGATAATAGTCATCCTCAGCCCCATTGAGCCTATGATTTTTATCTGCATCAATCCAATCTAATATTGAATCTGAAATTGTATTTTGTTCAATTTTGTCTTTCACTCCTGAAAATTTGAGAAGTTTATTCAAAGTATTTTTATTCGCAGAATTTATAGAAATTTTTCCGTTTTCATCTTGAATCGTATAAGTGACGGTCCCATTCTGCAATTCGATGTTCGTTCTATTGACGATGTCAAAATCTTGAGTTCTTATCTCTTGCTCATTTCTATCCTGAGTTGTGGTTGTCAAAGGTAACTTGGTTTCCGTTGCCACAGGCAAAATATTCCCTGTTATCCAACCATATTCTTCATGCATGGAATGGAAACGTGCAACTTTAAAAAGCTCCGCCAGGGCTAAATTAATGCCTGCTTTAGATAAATAATAGCTTTCGGCATCTTCCTTATAGTTTCTTGTGGTGTTGACCTCCATTTTCATGGAATATGCAAATTCAGTGGCCAAAGCGATCAATATCACCAGAACCCATAGAACGGCCATCAGAGCTATACCTTTTTGGTTACCTTTATACTTTTTCATCATTTTTTCCATTCTTTGAAGGTACTGCAATTTCCATTCCAGAGTTGAGTAAAACAATGATAGGAGGTGAAAAAAATGGTTTTGGTTCCGATGACCCCCCCACCCGATCTTCGATCCTTTCAGGAGTTATCCCAATGGTTATTTCCACTGCTCTAGGCAGGGAAATTTTGTTTGCTTTTTCAAATTCAAGGTTGTTATTAGTTGGCGTTTCTTGAGTCACTTTAAATGGATCCATGACAACTCTGTTTATCCAATTTCCTGCATGGGTGGGACTATTAACCCCTTTGATTTCTTTGGGTTGAAGTTTTTTTACTTGGTAATAACGAAACTTCATTTGGCTTACATTTTCGGAAAGTAAAAAGTAACGTGTATTTTCTTCATTGGGGTTTATGCGGGAAAATATATCCCCTCCCGAAATTATTTTTTCCATAAGTATGATGCCTTGTTTCTCAGTTTCAGGGTGTTTGCCTATATAAAACTTTACTTCATGGATCAATGAGTCTTGACGGGTAGCCGTAATAGGGGAAGCAAATGTGACAAAACGTAAAGAGTCAGACTCTCCTTCAAATGCCATAATTCTTTTAGAAGAAGCGGGGTCTTGTTCTAAAGGAACTCCATCTTTTTGGGCCACAAAAACAGGATAAGTCGACTGTAGTTTCTGAGTAAGTTGTTCTGTGATGATACGTAGGCGCTGAAAAGTGTCAACTTTGAGTTCCCCAACATCGCGTGCAGTAATTCCCAGGCGAACTCCACCAAGCCCAAGGGAAATAATAATTGCAACAATTGACAAAGACACAATAAGTTCAATTAAAGTGAACCCGGCTTGATTTTTTGACATAATATATTTCATCAATTTCCTGAAATATTCTGATTGCTTGAGCTGCTGTTCCTTAGTGTAAGAGAACCAGAGATATTATTATTTGGTTTAGAAAGTGTTGGGGGTGGAGTAGTTTCCTCCAAGCCCTCTGTGCTGATATTAACTGCCCCTCCTTTAAAAATTTGCTTTAATCTCTTGTCGGCTACTGGATAGGTCTGCCCATCTAGCCTCAGGGTTGCCAACTCCAGCTTTCTAGGTTTTCCATTGTCGTTCCAAAACACTTTTAATAATATTTTTTGTAATTGAATCCTTGAGTTTTCATTATTCAAGCTGGAATCGTATGGTGCTATTTCGAGTTCCCAGCGATAATTTTCTTCATTTTTAAATCCCCCGGATTTATCATCCAGAAAAAAATTTTCAATTTCCAGTTCGTTCATTTTTGAGTTTGCTAGTGTTACAGCTTTGAGGTATTGGCTTGAAAGATTTACAGAACGCACACTTCCTGAGAATAGGTTGACCACTGCTAAAAAGCCACCAGCCATTATTAGTAGGGCTACAATGACTTCTAAAAGAGAAAACCCCCGATCATTCCTCAGAACGTTTGATTTCAGGTTTTCCTGTGATAGGGTTGATAATGATGGCATAAACAGTTATATCACTCTCGTCTATGGATGACTGAAGGTGGATGGTTCCCGCGCTGGAGTTACCGAGCGGATAAAAATTGATAATAAAAACTCCATCTGTCAAAGTCTTTTCTGCATGCTTGTAATTTCTTATTCTTACTGAGTCATCAAGGGTTTTTGACTGAATAACTTTTTTTTGTTTTGGAATTGCTAGCCAATATTTATTTTGATCAATGTTGGCATTAAAGGTAAATAATATTTTTTTACTAATTGCTTCACTACGGGCAAATTTTAAAGTGGATGCGATTCGCCTGACTTCAGATTGGATTTTGACTCGATCAAGTGTTTTCAATACAAAAGGTAGAGCGAGACCTGCAATTAATCCCATTAAAAACAGAACAAGAATTAGTTCCAATAAACTGAAGCCTTTATTTCTAAAGATACGCGGCTTATTCAAAGTTTTTCCAACTGACAATGTCCATGTCAGTTCCTTCTCCTCCTTCCGCATTGTCTCCACCCAACGAGTATAAATCATAACCACGTCCTTCTTTTCCTGGAGACTCGTAGACATAGTCATTTCCCCAAGGGTCTTTTGGGATATTCTTTTTTAAATAAGGTTTAATGGCGTTCAGGCCAACATCACTAGCTGGGTATTTGTGTGTTTCCAGGCGATAGAGATCCAGGGCTTGGCCAAGAAGTTCGATTTGCGCTTGTGCGTCTTGTTGCATTGCCTTGTCAACTTGACCGAAGAATTTGGGTACCACGGTTGCAGCCAGAAGTCCGATGATAACCATAACTACCATGAGCTCTATTAAGGTGAAACCTTTGTTATTGAAATTTTGGAGCTTTTTAGATTTATACTTCATAATATTCCTTAGTTTTGAATCTAAGAATTCTTTAAAAACTTATATCGTTAGCGCTAAAAATTGCAAGCAGCATGGATACAACAATAAACCCAATGATCACAGCCATAATTAAAATCATCATTGGCTCGATTAGAGAAATTAATTGTTTGATAGATTGTTCAACTTCTTTGTCGTAGGTTTTAGAGACTTTTATTAACATTTCATCCAAAGCGCCCGAGGTTTCCCCAACAGTAATCATGTGAACGGCCATAGGAGGAAAAACTTCTGCTTCTTGGAGTGGTCCAGAAAGCCCTTTCCCTCTTTTTAAAGCCTGCTTTAAGGGTATTACGGAGTCTGCTATAACTCGGTTGATTAAAATAGATTGAACAATTTCCATTGCCTGTAAGATGGGAATACCGCTTTTTAATAAGGTCGCCATAGTCAAGCTAAATCTGGACATTTCAATTTTGCGGATTAGCGGCCCGAAGAGGGGAAGCTTTAAGAGTATGCCATCCCATTTTAGTCTCCCTTTATTCGTTTGTATGTAAAAGCTGACGGCAGAGAAGAACCCAACTGTTCCTAGAATTAATGCGGGCCAGTAATTTATGATTAAGGAGCTTATGCCTAGCATAATTTGAGTGGGCAGAGGAAGTGCTGCACCCATTTCCTCAAATAATCTTGAAAATTGTGGTATTACAAAAGTAATTAGAATTGCAACGGCTGCGCCACCAACAAATGTAAGGATAGTAGGATAAACCATTGCCGAACGAATGTTGTTTTTCAATTCAACAGACTTTTCCATAAACAAAGAAAGCCTGGAAAGAGATTCACTTAAAATTCCCCCGGCTTCACCTGCCCGGATCATGTTGACATATAGATTTGAGAAGATTTTTGGATGCTCTGCTAGAGCATCGGCGAAATCACTACCCGCATGAACCTTATTTCGAATGTCAGAAAATATTACCTTGATTTTTTCTGTTTCAGCCACTTTGATTAAGGTTGCGAGTGCATCATCTAGAGTTAATCCAGAGTCTACCAGGGTGGCAAGTTGCTGAGTAACGGCCAGCAGTTCTTGAGTGGAGACCGCAGAACGCAAATCCGGAAAGGATAAATCCATAAAAGAAGCAAGCGTTGAAAATTTTTTTCCTTCCGAGACTTTTACTGGAAAATAATTCAACTTACGGATTTGTTGAATCGCGTCTTTATAATCGGGTGCGTTAATATCACCTTCTACATATTTGCCGTTTTGATCCGTGGCTTTGTATGAGTAAACCGTCATGGTTT
>CAYYIR010000145.1:0-5498 GCA_964471995.1 uncultured Nitrospina sp.
GACTTGGCAATAATCAATATCAGATCTCTCATGACACTCTCCTTAACTGGCCAACAGGATCCTGTTAATATTAAGTGATTTAAGCCAAAACTAATTTTTCATTTAAGCAAATTGCAATATTCTGCAATTACACTAATGAGCTTTCGCTACCTTTATTCGCCCAGGAATTTGAACGTAGGTAGTTGAACTAGAAAGAGTTACCAATATAAGTTCGTAGTTATAAATTAGCTTTTATTTTTTTATTGACAAAGTCTTATCAGAACTATTACCCACCGACTCCGGCCTTTTTGAGGAGAGAGCCTACGGTTTTGCTAGGCTTCGCGCCTTTCTTAATCCATGCAACGGCCTTTTCTGCATCAATTTTACAACCATTTTCTTCAAGCATGGGGTCATAGGTCCCCAAAATCTCTAGGAAACGACCGTCTCTTGGCATCCTCGAATCTGCCGCCACAATTCTATAGAAAGGTTTCTTTTTTGCTCCTCTTCGAGTTAATCTTATTACTACCAATGTTTTCTCCTTCTGGAAAATCGGTCTTCTTGAAATAGATAAAGACCCTTAAAAAAATAAATTCTTGTCAGCGGCCCAAAAACCCACCGCTACCCATCAAACTACCGAGGTTAAGCCCGCCTCCTCTAGAAACTTTTTTCATCATCTTTTGCATCTGAACAAACTGTTTCAGTAATTTGTTTATATCATTTACTCTCGTTCCGCTTCCTTGAGCAATTCTGCGTTTTCGGCTTGCATTAATAATATTGTGCTTGACCCTCTCTTTAGGGGTCATCGAATTAATAATCGCTTCGATCTGCACAAAGGCTTTATTGTCTATTTTCAGTCCTTTTAATTTTCCAGCACCAGGAATCATTCCCAGAAGTTGCTCCATAGAGCCCATCTTCTGAATCTGTTTTAACTGATCGCAGAAATCTTCAAGAGTAAAAGCGTTCGCCTTGAACTTTTTTTGTAATATCTCCTGTTCTTCTTTCTCAAAGTTTTCTTCCGCTTTCTCAACCAGTGACATAACATCACCCATACCGAGAATACGGGAAACAATTCGATCCGGATGAAACGGTTCGAGGGCATCGAGTTTTTCTCCCATACCGATAAAACGGATTGGTTTACCGGTAATAGCCTTAATGGAAAGCGCTGCACCCCCTCGGGCATCCCCATCCATCTTCGTCAAAACCACACCATCGATACCAACAGCGTCGTTAAACGTTTTTGCAATTTCTGCGGACTGCTGCCCCATCATAGCATCGGCAACAAACAATACTTCTTGTGGCTGGACTGTTTCCTTAATACACTTTAGCTCGTCCATTAATTCTTCATCAATCTGCTGACGACCCGCAGTATCAATGATAACTACCTGACTCATCTTTTCCGTTGCATCATCCAAAGCTTTTTTACAAATTGCAATTGGGTCTTTTTCTTCAGCGCCTTCAAATACTGCAACACCAAGGTCGCGACCCAGCACATGTAATTGCTCAATTGCAGCCGGACGGTATACATCCGCAGGAACCAAAAGGCAGTTTTTTCCTTTTTCTTTGAAGCGTTTTGCAAGTTTGCCGACCGTCGTCGTTTTGCCAGAGCCCTGTAGTCCCGCTATTAGGACTACGGTCGGAGGTTTAGCAGCAAACTGAATATCTTTAAATTCATCACCGATTAAAAAAGTCAATTCATCATTGACAATTTTTACCATCTGATGGCCTGGGGTCAGACTTTTCAAAACTTCTTGGCCTACTGCCTTTTCTCGAACCGGGGCGAGGAAATCTTTGATCACTGTAAGGCTCACATCGGCTTCGATCAGCGCAACGCGAATTTCTCGCAATGCTTCATCAACATCGGCCTCTTTTAAAATCCCTCTGCCCTTTAATTTTTTATATATGCCCTCAAGGCGATCAGATAAATTTTCAAACATGAAAAAAACTGTATAAACCCTTAAAAATTCAGGGGAATCTTTAGTTTGGTTGAAAGCAATTCAGTATATAATAACCCCTCAACAAGAGCAATATTTAATATCCTTTAGTCATTTGGGCTGCGTTAACCTATGAAAAAGAAAGCAGTAGTGCTTTTAAATTGAAAATTTGCTACAGGGATTCTGCACCATCAACAAAAAGGGTATCCCCATTGACAAATTGATTTTCCATTAAATAGTCCAAGGCCTGTAGTAGATTTTCCATTTTCCCATGAGTTCGGGTAGGAACCTTTTTCACAGCTTTCTCCAGGTAATCTGGAGCTCCTCCTTGCGGTGGCAAGATGAGCCCTGGCGCAATGCCATTGACACGAACAGTTTCCCCCCATTCTACAGCCGCAAGTTCCGTAAGGTGCTTTAGTCCAACCTTACTCACCGAATAGGAACCGAAAGTTGAAATATGTTTGCGTACTCGCTCGTCAAGAATATTTACAATCATGCCTTTATTGATACTTCGTTTGAAATCGCGCATTAATAACATGGGAGACATTAAGTTTAATTGCATGGTATCAACCAAAGTTTCCATGCTAGTTTCTTCCAGGTTTTCCTGAATAAAATTAGCGGCCGAATTAATTAGCAATTCCACATCATCGAAGTCGGTAATTATTTTGGCGATGAGTTGTTCTGCCTCATCAATATTAGAAAGGTCACTCGGATAACTATGACAATAAACACCTTGTGATTTTATTTCTTCAATCACGGTAGAGGGTTCAGAAAGGTGATAATGCAAGGCAATATTGAAACCTTTTGCTGCAAGATGGAGGGCTATAGCCTTACCGATTCGGATGGCTGCGCCAGTTACGATTGCTGTCGGCATATATTTTTATGGTTATGTTATACTGCTTCCCAGTAATCATTTAACTGCAAAAATCATATTAAATCCACCTAAATCCAGAGTGGTTTTCGAATAGGAATAATTCATATTTTAGAGATTGAGAAAAGATAATGAGCGAAAAAAAATGTGTGAATATTGCCGTTCTAACTGTATCTGATACAAGAACAGAAGAAGATGACAAGTCAGGCCAAGTACTAGTAGGCCGGATTAAAGATGCAGGTCATAATCTGGCAGAAAAAAAAATTATAAAAGATGAAAAAAAATTGATCCAAGAACAATTGAAAAAATGGATCGACAGTCAAGAAGTGGATGTTGTTATAGCCACAGGTGGAACTGGTGTAACTGGTCGCGATATAACCCCCGAAGCTTTTGAAGAACTTTATGATAAAGCTATTCCCGGCTTTGGAGAATTGTTTCGCATGCTCAGTTATCAGAATATAAAAACCTCTACTCTACAATCGCGATGCACTGGAGGCGTTACCAATGGAACTTTCCTTTTTGCATTACCGGGTTCTACTGGGGCTTGTAAAGATGGATGGGATCAGATCCTTATTCATCAACTTGATAGCACACATAAGCCCTGCAATCTCGTAGAACTCATGCCTCGTCTCCTCGAGTAATAATGAGCTATCGATGTCAGTTGATCAAAACCTGAAAGAGCAAACCTATATTAAAAAGCTTCTGGTTTTAATAATTAAACCTTCTTTATTCGCATAACGTTTTAGCCTCCCTAAAAACGAGGGTTAAGAAGGTATGATTTTTCTTCACTGCTTAACCATGGATTACTATGCAACACCACATGTTTGAGGTGGATGAAACTTCCGATAAAAAACGCCTCGATGTATTTCTTTCTAAATGCCTACCAGATATAAGCCGCTCTCGATTAAAGAAATTGATAGAGGATGACAGGGTAAAGGTCAATTCAAAATCTCGCCCTGCAGGATATAAAATTCGAACCAAAGAAAAGGTTGAGATTGGAATTCCCCCTGTTGAGCCTATCAAAACCGCTTCCGAAAACATTTCTTTAAATATTATTTTTGAAGATGAGCATATGCTGACAATAAACAAACCTGCTGGAATGGTAGTACATCCAGCACCCGGTCATTTCACAGGAACTCTTGTCAACGCTCTGCTACATCATTGTAATGACTTATCTGGAATAGGTGGTGCGGAGCGACCTGGCATCGTTCATCGGTTGGATAAGGAAACGTCCGGACTAGTATTAGTTGCAAAAACGGAAGCCGCGCACAAGGCTCTAGCAGTTCAATTTAAAAAACGGGAAATCCAAAAAGAATATTTGACGTTTGTAAAGGGAAACGTAAAGAAAGGTAAAGGTTCGATCGAGTCGCTAATAGGTAGACACAAAACGAATCGTAAAAAGATGGTTGCCGGAGGAAAGGACGGACGCACGGCTTGCACGCATTATGAAGTTTTACAACGCTTTAAAAATTTTACTTATCTTAAAGTACGCCCAGAAACAGGGAGAACCCATCAGATTCGTGTACATCTAGCGTCCATGAACTACCCAGTTATTGGTGACAAACTATATGGAGGGAAAAACCCTAATTGTGAAACTCTGAAAATGCATAGACATGCCCTTCACGCCTGCCACCTCAAGTTGAAACATCCCATAATTGATAAATTATTGTCCCTGTCTGCACCTCTCCCAATTGATATGGAAAACATCCTTAAATCTCAAACGTAATAATCTCGGGAAACTTTGAAGCCTTCTCTCCACAAGCTCTAATTAAGGGCTATATTTCCAACATTTAATAAAGTTCAATATTGTGAATTAAATGTGAAAAAACTCATAATTATTTAATACCTTAAAATAAAATGTCAAAACGAAAAAAATACCTATTTAAAAAAATTTATAACTAACTGTTTTTTAAAGTTTTTAAATTTTAAATTTAGGATAAGGTTTTTTGTTGGCAATCAATTTAGCAAAACAGGGTTTTCCACATTTTTTGAAAGATAACCCTCATTTTAGGCTAGGAATAAAAGGAGGAAATAAGGTATCAATTTCTTGGCGGTCCCGTAGCCCAAATTAAAAGCTTAAAAAAGACAATTTGTTTCCTATTGATTAAGTTTTCCCTAATAGCTTTATAATGTCGGCTTATGATGTTTGTTGAAATTTTGACGCATGTTTGAACCCCTAAATTATTAGTCAAAAATAACCTTGGGTTTATTAGCAGCGGATTCTTCTCGGTTTTAGTCAGTTTATCAACTACCTAATTTCAGGTAATGATTATAAGCCTTAAAAGAAGCCTCTATTCAAGCTTCATGCATATAAACACTCGCATTTCTATACTAGAAGAGGAAATCAAGAAGCTAATATTTGAAATTATTTTTTTTCCACAAAGATTGTTAATAACCTGTGGAAAAACCTGGGAAAAAGGTCCTCAAAGGTTATTAGCAAGGACTTTGAGGTTTACCGATTAGAAAGTATGCAACACAAAAAAGTATTGATAAGTAAAGGTTTAAAATTCCTTATTGATAAGAGTTTCAATTATTTTTTCTAACAAAAATAAGTAGTAAATTTTACTAGGCTAGGAACAAAGAGGGTTGAGATCAGCTATAAAATCTAATCCTTATATAGAATCTCCTTTATATGCCTAAATTGGTTTTAGATTAAGCGCAACATTTTTTGTATTTTTTACCGCTCCCACAGGGGCAAGGGTCATTACGACCAATTT
>CAYYIR010000146.1:0-5477 GCA_964471995.1 uncultured Nitrospina sp.
GTCAATTTATCATCCTGACAACCTAAATCAACAGTTATTTAATAAAACCTTATTTTAAAAATAGTTATCGAGTTATTAAGCTTTTTTGTGGCCTCTTTTTGTGGTAAGCACTGAGAAATGCTTTTAACCCTTTAAAACATTAAAGTTTGGCTTTTTTAAGACCGATAAATCAAAAGATATTTAGGGAATTTGGCTTATAGAAATCAGTTGAAAGGGATATAAGTGGCTCAAAATGCAATATTTGGTATTAATTCTAACCTGGATACAGGTGGAATTATTGATAATCTGATAACCCTTCAACGTCAGCCCATCACTATCGTTGAGGCAAAGAGAGCCTTAGAAGAAGCTAAACTACTCAGCTTTCAAGACCTCAAAAATCGCCTACAAAACTTCAAAAGTGTGGTCAATACCCTGAACACCGAATCACGTTTTCTTTCAACAATCGGAACATTTTCTAACAACAACTCTACGGATACCAATAAAGTCGCCACACTCGCCACTACTAGTTCCGCTACATCTGGGACATTTTCCTTAGTAGTTAACAATCTGGCTCGTGAAACCAAGCTTGTTTCTTCAGGTTTTGAGAGCACATCTAGTACTGTCGTTAAAGGGATTCTTAAATTAACGGTTGGAGGCAGCACTACTAAAATTACGATTGATGAAAGCAATAATACTTTGGAGGGACTTCGACTCGCCATTAATAATTCTGGCACCAATATTCAGGCCACATTTTTGAATGATGGAAGTGCCACTAACCCTGTCAAGCTGGTTGTATCTGCAACAAAGACAGGAGTAGAAAATGCCGCCTCCGCCACCTTAACTCATTCATTGTTTGGAGCAGGGACATTCCATCCGATAACATTTACTGAAGCACAAACTGCTCAAGACGCAAGCTTTATACTGGATGGCGTGGCGGTAACAAAAGCCAACAACACTGTCTCAGACGTCATCTCAGGCACAACCCTTCAACTAGAGTCAGCGGGCTCCGGTATAATCACATTGAGTCCAGATGAAGATGCTATAAAAGAAAAAATCCAGAACTATGTAGATGGATTCAATGAAATCATGCAGCATCTGAGCAAAGAATTGGCTTTAACAGAATCTACCGGCGAAACGGGAGTTTTATTTGCAAATTTTACCGTACAAAATTTACAGCAGACGTTACGAGAAATAATCACTGATAAAGTAATTGGTGTCAGTGGAGATTTCGAATATTTATCACAAATTGGTATACGTACTCAATCGGATGGAACACTCACCATTAATGATGGAGACCTTAGCACAGCAATTGCTAGCAGTATAGAAAACGTTACTCAGTTGTTCTCAAGCGCAGGGACTGCCACCAACCAAGCTGTAACATTTGTTGGATTTACTTCAAAAACAGAGCCTGGAACCTATAACGTTCGAGTATCAAACGGTGTACCCCAGTTGGCCGCTTCAGGAACGACGACTTTTACAGACGCTGTGGGCAATGGCAATTTTTTTGCTGGAGCCGCAGGAAGCACTTCCGAAGGGTTAAATTTTCGCATAGGAAATCTATCTGATGGAAATTATGGAACACTCACTCTATCAGTAGGAGCGGCACAAATAACGAATCGGGTTATAGCCCGGCTAACTGATGCATCGTTACAAGGCCCGCTTGAGGCCGAGATAGACAGTTCCAAAGAAAGCCTCCTCGAATTTGATCAAACAGTTACTGAGTTAGAAGAAAGACTTGTATTGTTTGAGTCAAACCTGCGTGACCGTTTTACCAATCTTGAGGTTGTTTTGGGAAGACTCAACTCACAGCGTGATGCCTTTGATAGTTCAATTAAAGGAATACAAGCCTTATTCTCAGGAAGCAAATAAAAGGAAAAATAGAAATGGTTCCATCTAAATATCATGATCAGTACCGTAGAAACCAAATCTCGACCTCTAATCAGGGCCGTCTAATTTTAATGATGTATGAAGGCGCTATTAAGTTCACTACGATGGCTGCAGAAAGTATTACAAAGGGTGATGCTTCCAATCAGGGAAAATACATTCAAAAAGCCCATGATATTATTAACGAGCTCTCACTCTCTCTAGATTTTAAAAAAGGTGGCGATGTTGCACCTCGCCTAGAGTCCCTTTATCAGTTTGCGCTAAGTCAATTGACTCTTGCCAATATCAAATCCGACCCAAAACCTTTGCAAGCTGTGTTAAATATCTTGAACCATCTTTTAGAAGGATGGGTCAAAGTTTATGAAACATCCACTAATACAAATCAAGATGAAACCGGGCAACCTAAAAACATAACGTCAAAGTGTTAAAGTACTCTCAATTCCAACAATAGTTTTTGCCTCTCTCCTTTTTCCAGCTGTAGAAGTTTCTTTTGACATATTCCCTTTTCCTATGATAAAAACTTGTTCTCTTTTTCTCCCAATAATTTAAGAAAAATTCATGAAGATCCACGAATATCAAGCCAAAGAAATTTTAAGAAAATACAATGTTCCTGTTCCTAACGGAGTTTTAATTTCTTCCAAATCCGAAGCGGCAAAAGCTGCTAAAAAAGTGGGTACTAAGGTGGTCGTTGTAAAAGCGCAAATTCATGCCGGTGGTCGGGGTAAAGGCGGTGGTGTTAAATTGGCTAAAAGCCCTGCAGAGGCCGAAAAACACGCTGGAAATATTATTGGCATGACTTTAGTTACACCACAGACAGGAGCCGAAGGTCGACTAGTTAAAAAAGTTTTAATAGAAGAAGGCATGGCCATTGCCAAAGAGCTTTATATGGGAATACTGGTTGACCGAGAAACCAGTCAGGTTCTCATAATGGGATCAGAGGCTGGCGGAATGGAAATTGAGGAAGTAGCAGCTAAAACTCCTGAAAAAATTATTAAAGTAACAGTCGATCCAATAATCGGAGTTCAGCCCTATCTAGCGAGAAAAATTGCCTTCGCATTGAATCTAGAAGGTGCAGCATTAAAGGCAGTTATTCCTTTTATCATCAATTTATATGATGCTTTTATAAAAGAAGATTGCTCCATGCTAGAAATTAACCCGCTAGTCATCACATCAGATGATCGCGTATTGGCACTCGATGCCAAGGTAGATATTGATGATAATGCGATGTATCGACATAAAGATACTCAAAGCTATCGCGACTTAGATGAAGAAGATCCTACAGAAGTGGAGGCAAGTAAGTTTCATCTCAACTACATAAAATTGGATGGGAATATTGGTTGCATGGTTAATGGTGCCGGACTGGCTATGAGCACAATGGATATCATTAAATTATCCGGTGGTGAACCCGCTAACTTTCTTGATGTTGGAGGTGGAGCTGATGAAGAGATGATTGAAAATGGCTTTAGAATTCTCATCTCAGATAAATCGGTAAAGGGAATATTCATTAATATTTTTGGCGGCATTCTTCGATGCGATGTTTTAGCAAGAGGAGTGGTTGCTGCAACTAAAAAACTCCATATCAAAATTCCAATTGTGGTTCGAATGGAAGGCACGAATATGGAAGAAGGGCATAAAATTCTAAAAGATTCAGGTCTTAATTTTCTAATTGGAAATGGAATGAAGGATGGAGCCCAAAAGGTGGTCAAGGCAATAAAATGAGCATACTTGTTGACGAAAAAACCAGACTGATAACTCAAGGTATAACAGGTCGAGAAGGCATGTTTCACACCGAACAATCTATGAAATATGGAACCAAGGTTGTGGGTGGTGTAACGCCAGGCAAAGGCGGGCAAACTGTAATGGGAAAAGTTCCCGTTTTCAATACGGTAGCTGATGCTGTTAAAAAAACAAAAGCCAACGCCACGATGGTTTTTGTTCCCCCGCCTTTTGCAGCAGATGCAATTTTAGAAGCTGCCGATGCAGGAATTGAACTCATCATCTGTATCACAGAAGGCATTCCCGTTAGCGATATGATAAATGTCTACAAATATATTCAAGGGACGAAAAGCAGACTGGTAGGACCCAATTGCCCTGGTGTAATTTCCCCTGGAAAGGCAAAAATCGGGATCATGCCAGCACACATTCATAAGAAGGGTAATGTTGGAATCATTTCTCGAAGCGGCACTTTAACTTACGAATGCGTTGGGCAACTGACTGCATTAGGTATAGGCCAATCTACATGTGTCGGAATTGGTGGCGATCCCATTATCGGCTCACGTTTCATTGACATATTAGAGCTGTTCCAAAAAGACAGAGGTACCAAAGCCATTTGTATGATTGGTGAAATTGGAGGTACAGCTGAAGATGAAGCAGCCTACTACATTAAAAAACATGTAACAAAGCCTGTTGTTGGGTTTATCGCAGGACAAACCGCGCCTCCAGGCCGGCGTATGGGCCATGCGGGTGCCATTATCTCGGGAGGGCAAGGCACCGCAGAAGAAAAAATGAAGGTCATGAAGCGGTGCGGAATTAAGGTAGTAAAAAGCCCTGCTGATCTTGGAAAAACCATTCAAAAAGTTCTTTAAAAGTCGAAACCTTTAATTCAGGATTAGTTGGTACTCTCTTTGGAGGGTGAATCTTCGTAAGAAAGGTAATCCAGTCGGCTCTCATAATCCAGTTGATCAAAAGGTTTGCCCTGTCTAAAACTCGAAAAATGCAGATCAGCATAAACAGCAATAATGGCGTGAAGCACCTCATGTTCTTCCATATCCTGTTCACGTAATCTCTTAAAAGTTTTTTCGACACATTCTGGTTGTCCTGTGCGAAGTTGGCTGTCAACAATGGTGTGTAAAACGGTATGCACAAATGGACTGACAACCTGTCCATTAATTTCTTGTGGGTAGGCAGCCATTTCGCCCTGGGTCCAGATTTCTTCAAACTCGGGGTGAAGATCCATAACATGGGCAATGCGTGCGTCTAATTCTTCAAGATCCCGCCCTTGTTGTCTATCTGAGGCAACTCTTAAAATTCGAGTTTGGGTTTCCTTATCAAATTGCACAATAATGACTCAAAAAAAGGTTAATTATTTTTTCTCTTTAATTATTAAGATGCTTCTTAGGGTCAAGGTGTTTCAGAAAAATGTGTCCTTCGATCTTTACCCTTATCTCCATAGACCATAAAGACTCTTTTTCCTTGCCGCATATGGTATTTCGCCCAGGCAGGAGATTTTCCCTCATAACTGGCATCAGGGTCTTCTCCTTCTGCTTTTAAATAGTCTGGGTAGTCCAACCCCGCCTCATAAGCATCTACCAGTAGGCATTCAGTGGTGAAGCCTTTGCCGCCTAAGCATATTTTACTGAGAAACTGTTCAATTTTAGCGGGGTCACTCATTTCAATAGGTTGCATGGTTTTTTTTAGATATAAATTTCAATTATAAGCTGCAAAACAACTTGATTGGCTAGTGGGTTATATACGGGTTTTATGGAACAAGTCTTGTAATTCAGGTATATTAGCATATGATATTTACTGTTTAAAGCTGCATAGAAATAGCGCGAAAAATAAACCTTAATGAGTAAACAAATGCTTATTCAAGATAACCTTGTTCTAACCCGTTC
>CAYYIR010000147.1:0-5461 GCA_964471995.1 uncultured Nitrospina sp.
GAATTAAAAGAAAAATTGATACCTGCCCTTCAGGCTCCATGGAAAAAATTTCAAATGACCCTGGAAAATAAATATGGCCAAGCAAGCTAGGTCAACTAAGTTTTAATAACATCCAACCCGCTAATCCTTTTTGACCATTCAATTCTCGATTCGAACCATTCCACACTGCTACCGCCATTAAAACAGATTGCCGAAATTGAACGTCATTGGGATCATTATTGACAAGGTCACGTTTGAAAATCAAACGCCACTTCCCTTCTTTCCACATTCCGGTCCCTTTAGCATTTTGCAAGCTTTGATAGGTTAATGTACTATATCCTTCTGCATTTAGATCTTCAACGGTTTGGTAAGCAAACCCGGCTTTTTGTTTTACTCCCGGTTGTCCCTTTTCACCACCAATAGATTTCCATTGCCAGATATTGACTGGAACTCCTGGTTCCCCCATGGTTAAAGAGGGAGGCTCCTTTGCAGACTGGACAGGAAACATTATAGCCGCACGATCTACATATAAAGATGAATGTTCAAAGTTACCATCTCGAGAATCATCTTTCCATTCCAGTATCAACACTAACTCATCACTATTTTTAAGAGCACGTATCCACACTTGTTGAGTCGATGGATTAGGCCATTTGGGGTTGGTAATCATTTGCGGACCTAATTCAATTTTAATAGGAGCAGGTAACCGCTCTCCATTCCAAAATGGATCAAAAGGGTTATCCGGCAAACTGCCCTCATAATTGGTAACATTAATTACCGGACCACAACTGCCCTCTTCCAAACAATCTTCAACATTTGAAGAACAACTCCAATTGCTAAATAAAAGGATAAAGCATAGAAATAGATGATGAGGAAACCGAAAACACATATTAATTACGGGAATTAGAATTGATCAATCAATCCCTCAAGCTGAGATTTTAATTCTGAAGTATAGGGGCCTACTAAAATAAAATTGAGCTTTTTTGAATCGAAGACCTTTGCAGCTACCTCCAACATTTTTTCGGCGGTTATAGATTCAATAAAGATTCTTTCTTCCTCCAAAGACATTTCTCTTGAATAAAGATGAGGAAATGCATAGCGCACCACCTGCTTATATGGGTCATCTAATTCTGAGTCTAGATCGAAAAAATATCTTTTTTTAATATGAGCAAGTTCCTTGGCGGTCGGCCCTTCCTTACAAAAATTTTTTATTTCCTTTAGAAGAATCTGGGTGACCTCAACTACTTTTTCCTGTCTCACTGTAACATCGAAATCTATAGTCCCAAGATCTGACATACTCGTGGCCCTACATTCAACAGAATAAACTAATCCCCGCTCTTCTCTAAGAATCCGTTGAAGCCTTGAAGTGAAGCCATCATCAAAAATACGACTAATCAACGCCAAAACTAAAAATTCAGGATCATTATAGGAAAAAGTACGGAAACAAATCTGTAATTCAACCTGACTGTCTGAATCTTTCTGAAAATGAAGTTCTGGCTTATCCTGTTTTTCAGCGATGCTTCCAATAAAGTGATCTTTAGAAAAAGATTCGAATCCGTTCTTCAGGCTTGAAAAATATTTATGACTAAGCTGCAGGGTTTGCGCATGCAAAACCGGTCCTGCAAATGCTAGAACCATATTTCCGGCTATGTAATGCCTTTCAAAGTATTTCTTTATCATTTCTGTTGTAATACTCTTGATCGTTTTTTCCGTACCAATGGTAGGCCATGCCATCGGGGTGTCCGGATATAACAATCTACAGGCTTGATTATTTATATCAACGTTTATACCTTCTTCATTGAGTTCCTCAAAGCATTCTTCAAGGATTATCCCACGTTCCAATTCAATTTCCGGAAAAGTTGGAGAAGAAAAAAATTCTGCAAATAACTCCAATCCTTTTTCTAATTGCGAAATATGAGGACTAAAACCATACTGCGTATATTCTCCTAATGTTGAAGCCCTTAAATCATGCCCAATTTTTTCAAACTCCATATTTAATGCAATCGAATTAGGATATTTCTGGTTACCACGAAACATCATGTGTTCTAGAAAATGTGAAACTCCATTGTTCTGAAGGCTCTCATAGCGTAATCCCGCACGCACAAACATTGCAACCTCCATGGTGTGAATATGAGGCATTTCCACAGTAACCACTGTCAAGCCATTAGCCAAGGTGTCACTAAAATATTTCAAAGCAAATTCTTCAACTGCCATATTTAATTAGGTATCATAAAGACCCAAGAAGGTCGATTTTATTATTAATCGTTTAACCATTATTATGTCACAAACCAATCGAAATGATGAGCCTAGAAACTGGTCTGAAAATGGCTACCAAACTGGCTTAAACTTTATCAGAAATAACGAAGACCAAGACAATTCAAATACTATTTTATATACGGAAAATGATGTTTTGGTTATATTGCCGAGCGGACTAGCTATCTTTGGGGCGGGATTCTATGGAATTTTCATGCTCTCTCTAATAATACAATTAGTTTCAAATATTTTTTTATAAAACAAAATCAGAACGACTTTTTAAGAGCGAGGCCTAAGCTTATTCAAACAAAATTGCATCTTCACCTAACAAAGATTGAATTTGCTCAATAACCGCATCGGAGGGTTGGATACGAAGGTCTTCAGAAACGGTAACCACTCGTTCCTTATTGTCTGGAGAAATAAAGTGTAACCTTGTATCGTTATTTCCTTTGTTAGCCGCTAAAATTTCTTTAACAGCATATAATGTATCTTTTTCTAATCCTAACGTCCGAAAGTGGATCATCACCCTACCCTTAAATCGTTGCTTCGCCTGGATTAATGGGAACACCTCCTTGGCAATTACTTTTGGCATATTGCCTTCTGAATCCACTTGCCCCCTCACTAGGATAGGTTCTTCTGTTTGCAAAAGAGATTCTACCTCAGTATAAATCTCAGGCCACAAAATCACTTCAACAGACCCATGCAAATCTTCCAGCGTAATAATTCCCATTTTATCTCCCTTACGGGTTGTTTTTGGAAGGTGCTTGATGGGGATACCTGCAATACTAACCGCTTTACTGACTCCAGATTCAGCAACCGATGCTGATGTAGCATCGGTAAACCAGGCAAGGTCTTTATTAAACCGATCAAGAGGATGTCCGGTTATATAAAATCCTATACTTTCTTTTTCAAATTTCAACCGGTCCATCTCATTCCATTCATTAACATGACTTCCGTTACCTTTCTCGAACACCTGATCTTCGGCGAAAGTATCAAACATACTCGACTGCCCTAGTTGCTTATCGCGCTGTTTGGCCTGGCCTTTCTCCATCGAGGCCTGAAGGTCTTTTAACATTTTTGCTCGGTTCTGCCCAATTGAATCGCAAGCCCCACTTTTTATTAAACTTTCGAAAACACGCTTATTAGCCAATTGAAGGTCTACACTTTCACATAACTCGGTCAAAGATTTAAAGCTTCCCAAAACTTGTCGTGCTTCAATAATATTATCGATGGCCTTACTACCAACGTTTTTAATCGCTCCTAAACCAAAAACAAGCTTATTATCTGATACGGAAAAATCCCGGTCACTCAAATTTACATCAGGGGGTTGTACGGAAATTTTCATCTCGCGGCAATCGTGGATATAACGTAAAACCTTATCTGTGTTATCCATATCGCTCGTAATAAGAGCACCAAAAAACTCTAATGGATAATGCGCCTTAAGATAAGCGGTTTGATACGAAACCTGGGCATAAGCCGCACTGTGAGATTTGTTAAACCCATACCCTGCAAACTTTTCCATCAAGTCGAAAATCTTTTCCGCTTTTTTCAGATCGATTTGGTTTGCTTCTGATCCCGTTATAAACTTCTCGCGCTGGGCGGCCATTTCTTCTGGCTTCTTTTTACCCATCGCTCGACGCAGCAAATCAGCATCACCCAGGCTGAATCCCGCTAGGACACTTGCTATCTTCATAACCTGTTCCTGGTAAAGAATCACCCCTTGAGTTTCTTTAAGGATATCTCTAAGTTGAGGGAGGTTGAACTTTAACTCCATAGTCCCATGTTTACGTTTGACATAATCATCCACCATTCCACTTTCCAGGGGTCCGGGCCGATACATGGCAAGCAAAGCGATAATGTCTTCAAAGCAATCCGGCTTTAGTTTTTTTAAGAGGTCACGCATTCCTGAGCTTTCCAACTGAAAGACACCCAAGGTTCTCGCATCACATAAAAGCTTGAACGTCTCAGCATCATTTAAAGGAATCATACTGATGTCCAAATCTTTTTCCTGGGATTGCTTAATCAGCCTCAACGCATTATTGATTACTGTCAAGGTTCGAAGCCCAAGAAAATCCATTTTTAACAGACCAAGCTTTTCAACACTGCCCATCGCGTATTGCGTCACTACTTCGTCATTGCCCCCTTTATAAAGTGGACAAAACTCCGTTAATGCTTTGGATGAAATCACAACCCCCGCCGCATGGGTTGAACAATGACGCTGCAAGCCCTCTAGGCTCTTGGCTATATCCAACAGTTCTGCGACCTTGGCATTTTCCTTTCGCAGTTTGTCAAATTGTTTTTCTTCCTTGAAGGCATCATCCAAAGTGATATTCAGTTTATTCGGGACCAGTTTTGCAAGTTTATCCACCTCACCATAAGTCATATCGAGAACTCGACCCACGTCACGGATCACTCCCTTGGCGTTCATACTGCCAAAGGTGATGATCTGAGTTACGTTTTGGTTGCCACCATATTTTTCCGTTACATATTTGATTACGTCATCACGTCCATCCATACAGAAATCAATATCGATATCGGGCATGCTCACCCGTTCTGGATTCAAAAAACGTTCAAACAGCAAACCGTATTGCATGGGATCAATATCCGTGATTTTCAAGGCATAAGCCACAACGCTCCCCGCTGCCGAACCCCGACCCGGGCCTACAGGAATATCTTTTTCTTTTGCATACTTGATAAAGTCCCAAACAATTAAAAAGTAGCCGGGGTACCCCATTCTTTGAATAATTCCCAACTCTTCTTCTAGACGCTTTTCATATATGGATCGGTCAAAATCGATTCCCAGTCGGTCCAATTCCATAAACCGGTCTTTAAGTCCCTTGCGCGATATCTCTTCAAGGTAGGTTTCCAGGGTATAAGATTCCGGCACCGGATAATCGGGCAAGTTGAGCTTGTCGAACTCCAACTCCAATTCACAACGTTCCGCAATTTTTAGTGTGTTTGTAATGGCTTCTGGTATTTCCCTGAATAACTCAGTCATCTCTTCAGGAGATTTAAAATAAAATTCAGGCGCAGGATATTGCATACGATAAGGGTCGCTGATCGTTTTTCCCGTCTGCAAACAAAGAAGGATTTCATGGGCGCGAAAATCTTCCTTATCAAGATAATGGCAGTTGTTGGTTGCCACAATTGGGATATCAAGTTTTTTTCCTATACCGATAATTTCCTTGTTAATCCGATCCTGATTTTCCAGCCCGTGATTTTGCAATTCGAG
>CAYYIR010000148.1:0-5409 GCA_964471995.1 uncultured Nitrospina sp.
CCCTCACTCCGCGTTACGGAGTATCCTGCCCTGTGGAGCCCGGACTTTCCTCTCTTTCAGCTCGAGAGCTGAAACAGCGATCACCCGGTTTACTTCGGCACTGAATTTTCAGGTACCTCTTCCCAAAAAAGGAACCGTATGCAACCATCGCATTGATGAATCTTTTTCCCAAGCTTTACCTCAATTACCATTTGGGGTAAAACCTGCTGAAAACATCCTTGGCAAATATTTCCACGAAGACCTGCTACCGCCCTTCCTCCTCGGAAGTCGAAGATTTTTTGGTACCTTTTCAGGATAACTATATCCACTAGGTCTGAAAGGTTTTTCCTTTTTGCCTCTAAGCCTTCAAGCTCTTGCTTAACTCTTTTTTCTTCTGTTTCTTTTTTCTGTCGATATGCATTGAAATGCTCATCTTCTTCCTTGCATTTTTTTTCAACACCAGGAACTTCCTTGGATTTAATCTCTAAAACCTCCATAACCTCTAATTCTTTATCTTCAATTTTAGAGACCTTTTCTTTAATAGCATCTACTTCAGTAAGAATTGCCGTATACTCTTTATTCGTTTTTACTGCGGGCAATTTAATTTTAGCTTTTGCCATATGATCGTTTTCACTTTGTACTTCCTGTTCCAAATTTTTACGTTCCTTTTGCAACGTTTCAATTTCATCCATCACAACTTTTAAAATAATTTTTTTCTCTTCCAGTTCGGCGCGCGCAGAATCTAACTGGCGAGGAATATCGTTAAGGATCTTCCTACATTCAGAAATTTCGTCATCCATTTTTTGCAAATCAACCAACTGTTGAAGCTGTAGCTTTGGCGGTACAGTCATAATTCTCCGTCTCAGAATGGAAATTGAAAAAAATGTAGCATGGGCATTAAGTAAAAAGCAAATGATTCCACTATTACTAACCTAACTCGACCTGTTGAAATGGATTTTAGCCGCCTGAACTCATTTTTTTCCTAGGAAGATATAGGGTTTTAAAACTTAACGGTGAGCGGTTCTTCGTGAATCCCAATAAACCAGAAAAACACTGGCTATAAAAATAGAAGAATATGTTCCAATAAATATCCCTACGAGCAAAGCAAATGAAAAATCATGAATGATTTCGCCACCAAAAAAGAATAGCGCTACCACGACCAATAACGTGGTTCCAGAAGTCAACAAAGTTCGGCTCAAGGTTTGATTGATACTGGCATTTATAATATCTGTAGTCGAAAACTTTCCCTTGCGGCGAAGATTCTCTCGAATACGATCAAATACAACTATCGTGTCATTGAGGGAATAACCGATGATGGTCAAAAAAGCTGCCACAATAACCAGGGTGAATTCCTTATCGAAAATAGAGAACGCACCCATCGTCACCAACACATCATGAATTAATGCAATGATTGCAGCGATCGCATATTGGAGTTCAAATCTCCAGGAAATATAAATAACAATTCCTATAATTGCATACAAAATTGAAAGCAGGGCTTTTTCGCGCAAATCACGACCCACTTTAGGGCCAACCATCTCAACTCTTTCGAGGGTGATTTCTCCAATATTAAATTCCCCAGAAAGACTCCGTCTTACCATAGCACCCACGGCTTCTAATTTTTCCTCAGATTTTTCCACTCTAATCAGAATGTCTTTTTTTGAACCGAACTCCTGTATAGTGCTGTCGCCCAACCCAATGGTTTTAAGGCCATCACGAATCACTTCTATATCAGGTGGGTTTTTGAACTGCAATTGAACCAAAGTTCCTCCCGCAAAATCGATTCCATATTTAAGGCCACCAGAAATAGTAATAGAAATTAAACCCACGAGAATTAGTAAGGAGGAAAAAACCATTGCGGGCTTAATTTTCCCCATGAAATCAAAGTGGGTTTCGTTTTTAAACAATTGCATAATTTTAAATACTCAGTTTGTCCAGTTTTTTACGGCTCATAGTGCCATCAAAGATGGTACGACTTACAAATACAGCCGTGAACATGCTTGCTGCAATGCCAATGCAAAGGGTAATTGCGAATCCTTTAATAGGTCCTGTCCCGAATTGAAATAAGACTACTGCAGCAATAAAAGTGGTAATATTGGCATCAACAATAGTGCGAAAAGCCTTCGAAAAACCAGCTTCAATAGCGGCTCGCACCGTTTTTCCAATTTTAATTTCTTCACGGATTCTTTCAAAGACTAAGACATTAGCGTCAATCGCCATACCCACAGTGAGGATGATTCCTGCAATACCGGGCAGAGTCAATGCCGCTCCAAAATAAGCCAGCGCACCAGTAAGAAGTACTATATTTAGCGACAAGGCCGTAACAGCTATTGCACCCGACAACTTATAGTAGATAAGAATAAATATTACGACCAAGGCACCACCGAAAATAATAGAGTTGATTCCTTTATTAATAGAGTCCTGGCCAAGAGACGGACCTACCGTTCTGTTTTCCAGAATAACAACGGGGGCAGGTAAAGCTCCTGCGCGTAATACAATTGCCAAATCGCGTGCATCTTCTGATGTAAATTGTCCCGTTATTTGAGCACGGCCTCCTGGAATAGCATCCTGAATGACCGGAGCTGAATAAACATTATCATCTAGAACAATCGCAAGGCGCTTTCTGATATTTTCGCGTGTTACCTCATGAAAAATCATAGCACCTACACTGTTAAAATTTAGTGCTACATAGGGCTCATTGAAATCGCCATCAAATCTAACCTCCGCTCCGGTCAATGTTTCCCCTGTTAATACTGTACGTTTTTTTAACAAGTAAGGCTCTTTCGTAACTTCTCCGGTTTCCTTATTTTCTTTTCTTGTATATAAAATCTCTGACTCTTCTGGAATACTCCCGGACAAGGCCTGCTGGAGACTATTTTCTTCATCCACTAGCTTGAATTCAAGTCGTGCTGTTTTCCCAATCAAGTTAATAGCCCGTTCCGGATCTTTAACTCCTGGCAATTGAACCAAAATACGCCTCTCGCCCTGCACCTGAATAGTTGGCTCAGAAACTCCGAACTGATCCACTCGATTACGAATTGTTTCCAGTCCCTGGCTAACAGCATTTTCTTGAATTTGCTTTACCTGGTCTTGATCCATCTGATAAACAAGACCCAAGCCATCTGAATCTTCGCTGACCAGCTTAAAAAACACATAGCTCTCCATCACCTTTTTAACCGGCGGGAGGTCGACCTCGTCGACCATACGAATATTGATTTGCAAAGTATCAAAAATTGCTTTGATACGGTCGACTTCTAAATCTTCCTCACCAATGTCACGTTTGATGTCATCTGCCAACCGCTCTAAACTGGCTTCGACCGCTTTATCTACCTTAACTTCTAGAACAAGATGCATGCCCCCTTGCAAATCCAACCCTAAAGCAATCTTCTCCTTCAAAGGATAAGCTAAGGCCACAGCTCCTAAAACCAGGGCGATGATTAGCAGAATTCGCCATTTTAAATTCTTGTACATACGTTCTTTCTTTTATTGTTTCTTATTGCCTATAGAAGACCGGTTTATTTTAACCCGTACATTATCAGCAATCTGCAACATAACCGTATCTTCTTTTAATTTTTTGATGGTTCCGTGAAAACCGCTCAGCGTCACAACATTGTCGCCCTCTTTCAAATCGTCCAACATTTTTTTGGCTTCCTGTTGTTTTTTCTGCTGGGGCCGGATCAGAATAAAATAAAAGATCAAAAACATCATGATCATAGGTGGTAGTAAGGCTAGCAAACTACCACCACCAGGCTCGGCTCCATCAGGAGGGGGAGCCATTGCAAAAGCTAATTCAAGCATAATAATTACCTTTTTTTAATGGGGGTACAACCTTCGTATTGTCTTAAAATGGAAATACTTAAAAAGCCAGCTCGTATTTTAATTCAAAGGTTCAGCTTCTATCAAATCCCATTCCATTTGTCAAACTTCGTGATTTGGCAGATAAGTTTTAGAAGTTGTTTGATCTCTTTACAAAAATTTTTAAACCCTTATGGGTAAAACAAAATTAAGAAATGCGTGGCCATTTTAGTAAAATTTGTTCTGAACATTCGCCTCATTTGTAAGTTCGTAATAAAGAGAATGGAACTCTTCCGTTGTCAATTTGGGATCTCGCAACCGAGCCAAATCTTCTTGGGTAATAGGAATTTGAGACATTTCATCCCAAGCCGATGTAGCAATAGCAACATAATTTGGCGGGTTAAGGGGTCTTAACACCAAAAGGTCCACACGGTCATTGTATTTGAGAGCAAAATCAATAGCTAGACGAGCATCCTCAGCACTCACTGCACTACCTATAGCAATATTTGTAGGTGGATGTCCTCCTTTTGGCCGCCAATATTGCACAGTATGCCCTAAAACTTTAAGTGATTTGGATTTTAAATATTTTTTTATTTCTCTTTTTTTCTTTTTATGCTTATTCGAAAGCCAAATCTCTATGGTACAAATTGTTGTTTTTGAAATGTCACAAGGAGGTTTATATTTAGGACCGGGAAACAAAAATTCTTTGGGCACGGCTAAAGCCTTACCAATAAACAAAAAAACCATCAATAAGGCGAAAACACAACGTTTCATTTCTTTACTTTCTCCAAATTTTTAATTCTATAATCCGATTATTGTAATGCATTTACTCAATAGAAGCGAGTATTCCATCACAGTCAATAATATAAACTGTGAAACTAATTCAGGCAGCCTATAACCTATATCTATTGTTTCCGCAAAGTTTTTAATATCTCATCACGCTTGTCCACAGATAGGCAGGATGTTTTGTTTTTTAAAATTATCTCCTTAAGTTTATTTAAACGAATCACATTGTCTCCAAAATTTCCCTTTAAAACTGCTCTTGGGAAAACAATAACCGAAATAAAAAAAACAGGACCAATGAGTTTTTCCAAAGCGTTGACGTGTTTACGGTTCTCCCACAGTGGATTAGAAATAAACTCTTTTTTTGTTCTGTACTTTAATTCCCATTCTCGGTCCCCCTCCCTACCAAATATCTTGCCTACATAATTCTTTACTGTAATTACGAAAATCCCATAAGGAGAAATAACAACGTTTCCCAATTCATACAACCCTAATTCTGCGGGTAAAATAACATTTGACACGACTGTGTAATCAGGTCCTAGTTGTTTTAATACATCCAAGACGGCCTGCGGACTCGCATTTGTCTGGTTACGGCTTTGGCGGATAAAAAAAGCTATCAACGCAACGAAAACAGAGAGTGAAGCTAATATTTTTATCCAATAAACTACAAAAAAATTTTTCACCATTTTTAATACAAAAATTAATGGGCAAAAGGATCGGGAGGTTCGAATGTTGTCGAATTATCTAAAGAAGAAGACTCCGATTTTGCAGTTCCTATTTCAGGCTTGCCAATATCCAGATTGATTTTAGAGGCTGCTGGAAAAAACAAAGGGGACTTTATCAAACTTTCAGGAA
>CAYYIR010000149.1:0-5394 GCA_964471995.1 uncultured Nitrospina sp.
TGCTGGAGCCATCAAATCCTAATCCATCTTCAAAAAGACTTTCTTCTAATTCTCCGATGGGCACTGAAAAATGCTGCCACGAGCCTATAAAATCCATAAATTTCAGATCCAAGATTCGCGCGTTATTTTTTTTTGCAAACTCTACTGCCTCTTTGGGGGTCATTAATGTATCTCCTGCAAAAATTAATTAATTAAAACTCACTATAATAAAATAAAAAATCCAGCAACGCATTACGGCTATTGTATAAAAACCAATATGCTTTGGTTTGATCGAAACTAATTTAAACAATAAAAAACTAATTCTACTTAGATTAAATAGCGTCTTCCCCTCTTTCCCCAGTACGAATTCGTACAATATCTTGAAGATCAATAACAAAAATTTTTCCATCACCAATTCTGCCAGTTTGAGCAGCTCGCATAATTGTATTTATCACATCCTCCGCCTGATTATCACTGACAATGATCTCCATCTTTATCTTAGGTAGAAAATCAACCACATATTCTGCGCCTCGGTATAATTCAGTGTGGCCTCTCTGCCGACCAAACCCCTTTACCTCGCTAACTGTTATCCCTTTTATCCCGATTTCGTTGAGTTTGTCTTTTACTTCATCTAGCTTGAATGGCTTGATAATAGCCTCAACTTTTTTCATATAATAACCTCTCGCCAGTTTGTTCAAATTAGATCAGGATTTATTAACGGTTTCTCTATCAGATTTACTTAACGCCACCTGATTGACTGGTTGAATAAGCTTTTTTAAAAAACTCTATTGATATATAGAATTCAATTTTCATGCCAATTAGAAAATTTTACACCTCTTCAGGTATCAAACTAAAAGGCTATAAATTTAAAAGGAGTTTAAGAAGCGCAGGAACTATACCATACCACCTTACCAAATTCAAACTTGAACCAGCGCCTATTTTTTAAACAAAACATCTCTGGAAATGTTTAATTTTTAAGCGTTTTCAGGCTTGGTCAGTTTCGAAGTCAAGTTGTTTTAAGTTGTTTTCAAGTTCAGTACGCTTTTCCTCCACCAGTTCTTCAGATGAACGTGAGGAAACATAAATAGGAGGCCCAAAATTAATATCGCAACAGGTGAATGGAAGTGGAAGGATAAAACGATCCCAGGTATTCAAGACTATCTTTCGTTTCGCATCAAAAGTCATTGGAAATAAGGGTAATTTTGTAATTCCTGCCAACTGCAGGGAGCCAGATTGAGCCACACACCGTGGGCCACGGGAACCATCTGCAATGATAATTATTCTATGTCCTTCTCGCAAAACTCGAATTAGCGAGCGGGCAGCAGGCACTGCCTTCTTAAACGAGGAACCTCGAATCACAGAATAGCCCATCAAACGAGCGAGTTTAGCCAATAGGTCTCCATCTGAACTCGGACTGATCAATAAAAAATAGTCGGGGCGATTTCTAAGATAATAAAATAAATAGAATATTTTCCCATGCCATAGAGTGAGAATATAAGGTCCCGTCAAATTCTTAATTTTATCTTCCGCTTCAATATTAAGGTTTTTCCTACGAAGCGTTGCACACCAAAGATAAACCACTACATATAAAAGGTAGGGAATCACATAATTAAAGAGAAATTTTTTCATGTGGAGTTAACTTTGATAAAGAATCGGCCATGCTTGCTGCAACGGCTTTCATTACCCCCGGATTACCCAATTTTTCACGTATTATCAATAATCTATTTCTGATTTCCTGACAGTACTCAGGATTCTTTAAAATTTTTAACGTCTCAGCGGCAATATTCTCTGCGTTTGCCTCACTCTGAATCAATTCTGGAGCAACGCCTTTCCCTGCTACAATATTTACCAATCCATAAAATGGCGTATTAACGAGGATTAGAGCCAACCAATAGGTCAAAGGGTTGAGCTTGTATATAATCACCATAGGACACCCTATTATACCTGCCTCAAGTGTCGCAGAACCTGATGCTAAAATCAAAGCATCACATGTATTCATAACATCATAAGCTTCCCCTTTAAGAATTTTTATATTCAGCGCATTGGGCGCCAGCTTCCGATGAATCATATCGAAATCAATCGATTCAGCTATAGGAAGAAGAAATTGGCATCCACCCAATTCCTTTTTAATTTTTTCTGCTGCCCCGAGTATTTCATCAAATAGAAAATTTATCTCATTCATCCGGCTTCCAGGAAAAAGCCCCACTGTTTTTAAATCAGAATCTAAAGAAAATTTTTGTAAACTTTCCTCGCGAGTTCTAGTTGGGTTTACTATATCAATAAAAGGATGGCCTAAAAATTCTGCATCCACCCCCTCTTGACGATACATTTGTTCTTCAAAGGGCAAAATAACAAACATCTTTTTTACTGACTTCCGTATATCTTTGATCCTACCTTTTCTCCAAGCCCAGACCTGTGGACTTATAAAATAATAAACAGGACAATCATATCGTCGGCTGTGCTTAGCTAGCCTAAGGTTTAAGGTAGGATAATCAATCAAAATTACCGCGGTATAATTCCGCGAGGCAATTTCTTTCTTTAATGCACGGTAGACCCGAAAATAATGACCGAAGTCTGCAAAAATTTCTACTAATCCTACTGCTCCCATGCGTTCAATATCAAATAAGGTATTGACTCCAGCCTCCTGCATACGGATACCTCCCATACCAGTAAACCGTGCTTTCGGGTATATATCGAATAAAGCCTGTACAAGTTTTGCTCCATGCAAATCTCCAGAAGCTTCACCGGCTATAATCAGGAAATGTGGTTCTTCTTTTTTCATTATTCTCAACCACTTTTAAAGAGGAGTACAATACTAAATACAAGTTATAGTAAGCTTAGCTTCATCGGCCATTTCAATGAGTTTTTCCTGCTCAACTGCCATCACACGTTCTGCCTCTAAAGCTAAGACAGAAGCTCCACCAGCTATCAAAGTTTTTATAGTTTGTGGCCCAATACCCGGACTATCATAACGATAATCTTGGTTGGTTCTACTTACCTTTATTACTACACAATTATCTTTTGCAAGTTCACACCCTCTTGTGATTGCCTTATCAGTTCCTTCGAATGCCTCAACGGCAATCACCGTTTTATTTTTAACAATCAGAGTCTGGCCGATTTCCATATCCGCAAGTTTTCGAGCAATAGGCAAACCAAATTCAATATCTTCAATTTCCTTTTTGGAGGGCTTCCGGCGAGTCAAAACACCTTTGCTCGGATAGATTTCCGCTAAAAATTCTTTCTGACTAAGAACACAAATACCTTCTTTTTCTAGTTCATTAATTACTCCCAGAAGTAAAACTTTGTCTTCATGAGTAATAATATTCTTTAAAAATTTTATGAACTTTAAATCAGGTAGTTGGAGTTTATAGATAGTACTCTTATCAACCTTTCCTAATATTAATAACTCTTCCACATCATTTTTTTTTAACGTATCAAGAATTTTCCCAGGTTCACCCACCCCAAATGAATAAGATTTTTCTGAATAAGGTGAAAGACTAGCTTGAATTTCATCGGTGAAACCAACACTAATCAACTTTGTACCATTTTGGCTGGCTTTTCTAGCAAAATAAACTGGAATTTCCCCAGCCCCTGCAATCAATCCAATTTTTTTTGTAGGATGGGATGACATATAAAAAAAGGAGACAAGTTACTATTAAAATAGGAAGAAAGATATTAGGGATATGCACATCTTATATTTTATCTAAAACCTAGTATGGAAAAAGCAAAGAATCGCAGGAACCAGACTGTGGGTCTATTGTCTGAAACTATTTTCAAACTGACTGAGAATATCCAATGCAATTTTTAAAGAATATAATTCATTATCAATGGCTACTTTTCGCGGGCTACCATTCGTCGCACAATCCAAAAAATGTTGGAGTTCTAATTTAAGAGGATTGTCTTTATGCACGAATATTCTCTCAACAAGTGATTCTTGTTTATACCTTAAAGAATCTTTACTCAATTTATGCTCCGAAGAAGATTTTCTATGAACATAAATTTCCTGGTCTGTGTAATCTAGAACAACAAAAGAATCTTTTTGAGTAACCGAAAGGGTTCTAACTTGGTTCTGCGAAGCCCGGCTAGCAATAATATTAGCAATACACCCATTTTCAAATTTAAGCTGCGCATTAACAAGATCATCTTTATCAGAAAAAACCGACGATCCCAAAACATGGACTTTGACTACTTTAGATTTAATTAAATTTAAAATAATATCGATATCATGGATCATGATATCGAGAACAACCCCATCATCCTTAATTCGATTTGAAAAAGGCCCCATTCGTTTGCATTCCACAAAAATAGGAGATTCTACAATCTTATGTAATTCCTGGACAGCTCCGTTGAAGCGTTCCACATGCCCTATATGTAAAGTCAAATTCTTATCTTCAGCAATTTGAAAAAGCTCACGGGCGTGATCTAGTTTTTTGGCGCAAGGTTTTTCAAGTAGAACATGGATACCCGCATTCAACAGATCTTTAGCGATAGGGTAGTGCATTCCGGTTGGAACTGCCACGACGGCAACATCGATCTTATCGTAGATATCACGATAGTTATCGAAACCTTGTGTTTCATAATTTTTTTCGATTATTTGCCTACTCTTAGAATCAATATCTACTACAGCAGAAAGTTCAACTTTGTCCAACTCGGAAAGAATACCAACATGGTATGTCCCCATCCTTCCAACACCAATGACCCCAGCTCTTACCTTATTCACTACTTGGTTACTCCTCTTGTGGAGTTTTTAATAAAATCCAAAAGATAAATTATTTCTTCATGCATTTCAATTTCTGAAGTTATTTTTTCCATAGACTGACTGGTATTAAGTTCAGGAAGAGAGATTATTTTTAAAGCCTTCTTTATTGCAGCTCTGATATTTGGCTTTAAATTAGCCCTCTTTAACCCTACTGCATTGAGACTCAATAAACGTGCGGGGGTTCCTTCTACAGTCGAAAATGGTAAAACATCCTTATTTACTCCTGCCATACCTCCCACCATGGAATTTCTTCCAATACGAACAAATTGATGAATACCTACTAAACCAGATATAAAGGCCTGATCTTCGACAGTAACATGCCCTGATAAACCAGTACCATTTACTATAACAACCTGATCACCAATTTTACAATCATGGCCTAAATGAGAATATGCCATGAGCAGGCAGTTTTTACCAATTCGGGTTATACCTTTTTTAAACATCGAACGGTGAATAGTCGCATACTCACGAACCACAGTTCCATTTCCAATTTCTACAGATGATGGAACATCCTCAAAGTTTATGATCTGCGGTTCACCACCAATCGAGGCACCTTGAAATATTTTACAAGCATTTCCTATTATCGTATTGGCCTCTATCAACACATGTGAACCAATTACTGTTCCGGCCCCTATTTTTACCCCATGGCCAATGAT
>CAYYIR010000150.1:0-5323 GCA_964471995.1 uncultured Nitrospina sp.
AAGGTAATGTGATCCGAAGGAGACGGGAATGCTTGAGTTGCTCCGATCGCTTCACTACTTATGAAAAACTGGAACGCTCGCTTCCCTTATTGGTTAAAAAAGATGGGCGTCGAGAAGAGTTTGATAGGGATAAAATCATTTCGGGGGTAAGAAAAGCCTGCCAAAAGCGCCCGGTAAGTAGTAAAAATATAGATGATCTCGTTGATCGTGTAGAACAATACCTTCAAGAATTGGGCGAAAAAGAAGTTCATGCTGTAAAGGTGGGAGAAAAAGTAATCTCAGAAATTTATAACTTGGATGATGTAGCCTATGTGCGTTTTGCTTCTGTTTATAGATCATTTAAGGATGTGAACGAATTCATGGTAGAGTTAAAAGAAGTGCTGAAAAATAAAGACGGCACAAAACCACCCGAGAATTGGTAATAATTTAACCGTTTAAAATTATATAATTTCATAATTCTTCAATAGACCAATTTGTTATTGGTTTTTAATGTAATTCCTCCAAATCCTACCTTTCGAAAGCATATAATTTAAAAAACTGTTTAAAAAAGTGGCGTTTTTATGTTTTCTTTGTCTCTTTTGTGAACGGTTGATCCAGTTAAAACAAAATGTTACGATAACTGATCATTTTTTTTTATTTTTACGAATTAAAGGCTAATGGATAAAATTTCGTTTAGTGTTGCGTTATTTAGCTATCTTACTGCTTCATTGGGGTATTTTGTCTACTTGGTTTACCGGAGGCCTTTACTTTCTAGCTTAGCAGGTGGTGCGGTAGTTTTGGGTTTAATTTCCCATACTATTTCTATTGGACTTCACTCAGCTATAACAGGCCATGGTCCTTATACTACTTCTTATGAGATTGCCATGTTTCTTGCTTGGTTTATTGTAGTGATTTACTTTCTAACAGAATGGAAATATAAAATTAAAGACTTAGGGTCTTTTGTTATTCCCTTGGTATTTTTGGTGATGTTGGTGTCTGTTTTCTTGTCAAAGGATGCTGGACTGGTTCCAGAATCTGAAGTCCGTTTCTGGCTAACCATGCATAGAACACTTTCTATTATCGGTTATGCGGCATTCTCGATAGCATTTGCGGCCGGCATCATGTATTTAATTCAAGAGCATCAAGTTAAAACAAAAAAACTAGGTATTATGTATTTTAGGATGCCGTCATTAGAGGTTTTGGATGACTTAAATTTTAAGGTTATTACTATTGGTTTTCCATTATTTACTTTGGGTTTTATGACTGGATCTATTTGGAATACAAAAATGGATCAGGCTTTTTTTTCATGGGATTTGGCAAAAACAATGCCCATGGTAATAGTCTGGTTAATTTATGCGCTAGTTTTTTTTGGCAGAATGACAACCGGAATTAGGGGAAAGAAAGCCGCGCAATTTGCTATATTGGGTTTTTTTACGGTAATAGGAACTTTTTTTCTACATATTTAATAAATGGATTCAGGACCAAATTTAATTTTAGTTGGTGTCAACCACAAGACGACTCCCGTTGAGATTCGAGAAAAACTTGCTTTCACTCAGGTTAAAATTGAAGCCTCTTTGTCGCAACTGGTATCAAGTCCTGAAATTATAGAAAATATAATCTTATCCACCTGTAATCGAGTTGAGATTTATGCAAGAGTCGAAAATACTAACCGAGGCATTCAATTACTACAGGACTTTATTTGCGATTATCATGGGATTTCTCGTGGCAACCTGGATCAGTATTTTTATAGTTATTGCGATAATCAGGCCGTAGAACATTTATTTCGAGTCTCATCAAGCCTTGATTCTATGGTTTTGGGTGAAGCCCAAATATTGGGACAGGTCAAAGATGCATACAGTACAGCTAGATCATTTAGTTCAACTGGAATGGTCCTAAATCAGTTATTTGAAAAAGCATTCAATGTTGCGAAAAAGGTTCGAGAAGAGACGGGAATTTCAGAAAGAGGAGTTTCTATTAGTTCTGCAGCAGTGGAGCTTGCTAAAAAGATTTTTGAGGATTTGGAAAATCACTCAGTTATGCTTGTTGGGACGGGGGAAATGGCCGAGCTTGCTGCCAAACATCTCATATCATATGGTGTTAAAACAGTATTTGTAGCGAGTCGTACTTATGAACGTGCTGCTGCTTTAGCAAAATCTTTGAATGGCTGTGCTTTGGACTTTGAATCATTTAAAGAGGAAATGCATAGAGCAGATATAATTATTACCTCTACGGCAGCGCCGACTTTTATTGTTAATGAAGAAATGATTTCGACAGCAATTCAAAAAAGAAAGAATAAACCGATATTTCTTATCGATATTGCAGTACCACGTGACATTGCTCCCGAAGTCAATGAACTTGAAAATGTATATTTATACGATATTGATGACCTTCAAAATGTGGTAAATGCCAATATGGAGGAAAGGCAAAAAGAAGCTGAGAGTGCTATGGAGATCATTAATCAGGAAGTTACCAAGTTCAATTACTGGTTCTCCACGCTAGATGCAATACCAACAATTGTAGAAATGCGTAATCGGGCAGAGGATATGCGCGCCTTTGAAGTTGATAAAACTCTCAAAAATATGGAACACCTTTCATCTGATGATAAAGAGGCGATAAACCAATTGACACAATCTCTTGTAAATAAAATACTTCACAAACCCACGATTAACTTAAAAAAGAAAACCCAATCCCACGATGGTCATATTTACCTTAAGGCCATTAGAGATTTATTTCATCTGGACGATTGATGGCATCCCGTAAAATAATAATTGGTAGTCGGGGTAGCCCATTAGCTTTATGGCAGTCGAATTGGGTGAAAGATTTATTGCATACTCATCACTCTAATCTTGATGTTGATATCAAAATAATTAAAACCTCCGGTGATAAGATACAAAATATCCCTTTAGCTAAAATTGGTGGAAAAGGCCTTTTTGTTAAAGAAATTGAAGAAGGATTATTAAAGCGTGAAGTAGATTTTGCTGTTCATAGCATGAAAGATATGCCCATCTCTTTTCCAGTAAATCTTTGCATAGCCTGTGTGACAAAGCGCGAAAACCCTTTTGACGCCCTTATTTCTAGAAATGATATGAAATTGAATGAGCTTCCTAAAGGAGCAAAAATTGGCACAGGAAGCTTGCGACGAATGTCACAGCTAAAATATTATCGCCCGGACTTTAAATTGATTCCACTAAGAGGTAACTTGGAAACGAGGTTAAAAAAACTCAACTCAGAGGGACTTGATGCCATAATTCTTGCAGCTGCTGGTCTAATTCGTTTGGGTTGGGAAGACCGAATAGCAGAGTTTATCTCACCTGAAATTTTGTTGCCTGCGATGGGGCAGGGAGCTGTTGGCATAGAAACCCGAAAAAATGATGTTGATAATCAAATACTTCTTGCAGAAATGGATGATGAAGAAACCCATTATGCTTTGGATGCGGAACGCGCATTGGTCAGTCAATTGGAAGGAGGATGTAATGTGCCTATAGGATCTTTTGCCACAATAAAGGACGACCAAATTACTCTAACCGGACTGGTGGCAAGTTTGGATGGAAAAAAAATTTACAAGAAAGAGCTAACTGATCTCAAAACAAATGCTATTGCCTTAGGCCGTAAAATGGGAGAGGACCTTATTGAGTTGGGTGCTGACCAAATAATTAAAGAAATTCAATCCATGTAATTATCAAATTTTAATAACTTCTAAAAAATATTTATAAACATCGGAAATGAAATCAAGTTAAAGCCAAACTTCTTTTGTTTGTAAACGCTCCAATGCTAATTCAGTTGCAACATCTCGGAACAGAAAATCCTTTTTGATTCTCGAGAAAATTTCCATCACATTATTGGATATGGTATTAAAAATAAGGGCTTCGGTATAGTCTCGAGTGCCGTTTAATCTTACTTTATTAGCATACACTTTATCTTGCATAATTTTTTGTTCTACCGCACAACCAATGACTCCGCCTGCATTAACTATGAAATCAGTTACAGATAAAATATTTCTTCGATGTTTTAGGTAATACTCTATAGGTTTGCTTGTGGGTGTATTGGCACCTTCAAGAATTAAACGACAATCAATTCGATCGATATTTTTTGCAGTGATCGCATCCGGTCTTGCAGCTGGAACTAAAATATCGCAGGGCGCTTCTAATAACCAATCCAACTTTTTATTTTCAAATATTTTATCAACTTTTTTAGAATAATTTTTTAATCCACCTGGGAACTTTCTGATTTTTACCAGTTCTCTTAAATCTAAACCTTCTGGGTTCCATAAACCGCAATGGATATCTGAAACTCCTACAATTAAGGCTCCTTTTTGACTTAATTTCATGGCTGTTGGACAACCAACATTTCCAAAACCTTGAATTATTACTTTAGAGCCTTTAATTTTAAAGTTATCCATAAGGTTTTCCATTGTCTGTGTAGCAGCAAATAATCCATGGGCTGTCAACTCCCAATGATCAATTGGTATCCCACCAAATTCAAAGGGCCTTCCAACACCACCTCTATCATGATTGGTTTGTTGTAGTTTTTTAGAATGATGTTCATAAATCATTTGGATGTCGTATTCATCTGTACCCATATCCGCAGCGGGGATATAACTTTTCAGATCAAATAATATTTCGGAAAACTTTTCTATTAGTATGTTTTTTAGATTTCTATCATTATAAAAGACAGGATCATTAACTATTAATCCTGCTTTTCCTCCCCCGTAGGGTAGACAGGATGCACTGTTTTTTAAAGTCATAACATAAGCCAAACGATTGACTTCATTTAAAGTGATATTTGGTGCTATACGAATACCCCCTAATCCCAGTCCTCTCTTAGTATTATTGATCGAAACAAACCCCCAGATTTTACTTGTTTTGGGATCGAATATTTCGTAGCTGGCCGCCTGCAAGAGAATAAAATCTTTAGAAAATCGATCATGATCCAGTTTTTTTGGCAACTGTCTGACGCATAAATTATTTGGGAGATTATTGGTTGTCATAGTTCCCTAAATATTCAAATGAAATAATAGGTGTCTGATCCTGTTAGTTTTAACACTTCTTGGATCACTACTTCCACCCACAAATTATTGAATTTGATTCGTTAAAGTAGAGGGAAGAATTACTGATAATTAGTAACCCTTAAGCGTTGCAGAAGTTTTAGAATTAATAAACTTTTTAGGAGGTGTAATATCTTTAATTTAATTAGAATCCATAAACAATATTTATGTGTTCTAAAAATAAGAGGCCAAACCCTTCGAGTTAACCCCTTATTTATTTTGGTAGCGGGGGCCGGATTCGAACCGACGACCTTTGGGTTATGAGCCCAACGAGCTACCAGGCTGCTCCACCCCGCATCG
>CAYYIR010000151.1:0-5234 GCA_964471995.1 uncultured Nitrospina sp.
GGCTCAAAATTATTTTCGATATCAACACCCAATTTTTTCTTGGGAAGATCCTTAAGATGGCCTACCGAGGCTTTTATAATAAAATCCTTACCTACAATTTTTTTCAGTGTGTTGACTTTGGTAGGTGATTCAACAATCAATAAAGATTTACCCATATTTCCTCACTCAATTAATTTTGCATCCCAATTAGAAAAATATATTTGCTCACTAATCTTAATAAATAACGATCATAATTCCGGTGAAATAGTTTAGCCGAAACTGACCTTAGAGACAAATTACTGTTTTAAATGAAATTGTCAACATGTAAAATTTACAGTATTGAAAGGAAATGTTTTTCTTTTTATCCCTAAAATCATACTAAATACACAACCCGTATTTTAAAATATTCCGATTCATAGGTTTTTATCGCGATCCAACTCAGCTATAGAAAGGTTAAACTTGTAAATCGATTCATAATAACCGGTTAAGACACGTGTATATATTATTAGAGCCTGAAAAAGGTCGCCAGGATTGCCTATTCCAAAATCATAATTAGCTACCTCACTCACCAATAAGGCACGGGTCATTTTTCTATTATTGCGTGCTAGTTGCATTCTTTTCTTTGCTTCATTGATTTTTAAAAAAGCTTTATGCAATAAAGAAATCTTTTTATTTTCCTTTGAGACTAATTTGTTATGCAGAATCCATTCCTCATAATCAACATATTCGAACTTTAAAGGCGAAATATTGGATTTTAAAAGTTCCGCATTTATTGGGTATTCATTGTTTAAAATATCAGATAGGGATATTCTTGAAATTTCCAAACCTGTTTCTACCCCGTAAATATCATTCAAAGTGCCTGCCAGACCTAATTTAAGTTTTGTTATATCTGTTTGGCTAATGTCCTCCTCCCCTTCTTCATATTTTTCTTCGGCTTTGCTTATAGATTTTTCAAAATGTCCTTTAACCTCATTTAAAATTTCTAGTTTCTGTTCTTGATACTGAATTTGATAATAAAATTTTTTTATCAAATATTCTATTTTATGAATGGAATTGTTTTTACCAACTGAATAAGCATGAGCTTTTTCCAAAATTATATCCAAGGGCGGAATCGTTTTTATTTCATTGGCATTAGAAATATTGACGATTAAAAATGAAAAAATCAGAATAAATCCATGCCAAAAAGTAATTCGTTGCATAAATTCCTCAAGAGCATATTTAGAAAATCATAAATATATTAATTCATAAAAAATATGACGGTGTTTAGTGTATAGGGTACTATTTATTTATGGAAATTTTATAATCAAAATTTTAACCATCTCATTTTAATAAGGTGGGATTGTGCTAAATAATCTATTTATTTATTATATTTAGGCGAGTATTTTAGCTGAGGTAACAAAAAAGGGGCACTTAACTTCTAAAAAAGAAACCCTGATGGCAACCAAGAATATTCTTTTTCTACCCAAAAACCTTAAAAAGGCAAGAAGTTTAGTACCCCAATATGCTTGAAAATGTATCATACGAGGCCCCCACTGTCAATTTGATAATAAGGTTCATTCCAGGATAGTAAAAATTAATTGGCAAAAAAATCATTTAAAAACATATAGATATAGATATACCGTCAAATTTAAAACGTTTTAACAGTAAATTTTAAAAAATATTTCCTGATTTCTTAAATCCGAAATACAGCCAAATTTTTAACCTTAGAGCTAAAATGACGGTTTAAATTATCCAATATATTCATATAATTCAATAACTTAAAGATTAAATCTCAGAAAAAGGGATAGGTATAAAAGTGAGTAGAAAAATAATCACTGAAATTGTCCCAAGAGCCTTATGGATTAGCCCTAGTTCATCGGATCCTTCTTTAAGTGGTGCTGTTTTGAAGCCCATAAAAGCTATCATTAAAGCCCAAAAAAACCAACCTGACCAATAAAAGCCTAAAGGAAACAAACCCACAAAAAAAAGCTTTCCGATTAAACTATGTTTGTCAGGGCAAAAAGCAAAAATGATATGCCCACCATCTAATTGGCCTACAGGCATTAAGTTTAGCGCTGTTACCAACATTCCAATCCAACCAGCAAAAGCAATTGGGTGAAGATGAATATTTATATAAGGTGAGCTAGGATTCACACCTAGCATAAGTTTTGAACAAAGGTTTAATATAATAGAACTTCCAAAATTAATTCCCCCCATTCCGGTTAAAGGTGAGACTGTAGATAGATGCAAACCTAAAATCAATGCCGGTAGTGCAACAATAAACCCGGCAATCGGTCCTGAAGCACCTATTTCCATCAAAACCCTACGATTTGGTATCCGTTGCTTGATTTGAATAAATGCCCCAAATGTTCCTGCAATAAATATGGGTGGGGCGGGAATAAAATAAGGAAGCGTTGCATTGACACCATTTCTCTTGCTAGCCCAATAGTGTCCGAATTCATGGGCACCTAAAATAAGCATTAAACTGATGGAAAATAATAGTCCGCCTGCCAAAATTGTTGTAACCAATGTTGCTGCGAGAAGGCTATAAAACAACCACCAATTATTTTTTATAGGGCCTACTGATCCGTCAAATGGTTCATATAATGATGGATTTTTATTCGAGCTATGACTACTAGGTATGTTTTGATCCACTTTTTATCATCAGAGGGGTTTATGAGTGAAGGTACGAGGGCTTTTTCCTTCATAATCTCCCACGATTTGACCATTACCATATACCCTGTATTTATAAATAACCAAACCTTCTAATCCGACAGGGCCCCTAGCATGAGTTTTATTGGTACTTATGCCTATTTCTGCACCCAGCCCATAGCGAAAGCCGTCTGCAAAACGGGTGGACGCATTCCACATTACGCTTGCAGAATTGACTTCGTTCATAAATTTTTCGGCACTTTGTGAGTTTTCAGTGACTATTGTATCTGTATGTCCAGACCCATGACAATTAATGAAGGCAATGGCCTCATCTAAGTTTTCAACAATTTTAATAGAAAGTTTTAAATCATTGTATTCTTCATCCCATTCATTATCCGATGCCAAAGATACTTCCGTGCTAATTTGACGAGTATTTTCACAACCTAATAGTGAAACACCTTGTTCCTCAAAAATTTTAACCAATTGAGGAATAATTTCTGGGGCTAACCCTTGATGAATAAGAAGATTTTCCATAGCATTACAGGCTGCTGGATATTGCAACTTGGAGTCAAAGGCAATTTTTAAAGCTTTATTTAAATCAGCGTCCTCATCAATATAGTTGTGGCAAATTCCCTCAGAATGCCCTAAAACTGGAATTTTTGTATTGTCTTGAATATATTTTACAAAATCGTTACTGCCTCTAGGGACAATTAAGTTAATAGATTTTTCTTCCTTTAACATATCTTGAACTTCCGTTCGTGTTTCAATCATTTGTACAGCTGCATCAGGCACTCCGGGGACTTTATTAATGGCATCCGTAAGGAACCCAACTATAGCCTTATTGGAGTTTTGTGCTTCGCGACCACCCTTTAAAATAACCGCATTACCCGATTTAAGGCAAAGAGAAGATATTTGAGGAACAGCATCAGGTCGAGATTCAAAAATAGCACCAATAACACCAATTGGGCAGGTAACTTGATAAAGTATTAAACCTTCGTCCAATTCCATCGCGGATCGCTTTACCCCTGCAGGATCTGGCAACGATACAACACTACGAATACCTTGAGCCATCCCGCGAATTTTATCTTCATTTAAAGCCAGCCTTGCAATAAGAGGTTTTGCGATCCCCTCTTTATTTGCAAACTCTAAATCTTTTTTGTTAGCTGAAAGAATGGAAGCACAATTTGCTTCAAGCGCATTGGCCATTTCGTTGAGAGTCTGATTCTTAATCTCTGTCGAAAGATGCGCAAGAATTAAACCCGCAGAATTAGCTCGCTTAGCAATTTCAGATACTGTCATATATACTCACCAATTTATTAGGATAAGACTCTGTCGATTTGAAATACAGATGGTAGGATTATAACACTGTCATTTGTGAATGAGATTTCAATAAAAATACTTTTCTATTTATATAGGACACGAACTTTTTCCTTGCGATTAACTTTAAAGGCAGCTAATGCGGTAGCCTCTCCTAACAAATTCTTCCCTAGATCAAGAAAATTCAATGCCGGAAATGCATCCGATTCTATGAGTGCTACTGCTCCTTCATCAGTAATATTGTTTTCACCAAAATATAAAGATTCGAGTTTAAAAAAGTTCACAGATTTTGCAAATGCCACTGCTCCGGCATCTCCTATTTCATTACGGAACAAATTTAAAGTTATCAGATTTGATAAATTATTAGATTTGGCGATGATCGAAGCCCCGATATCAGTAATAAGGTTGTCATTTAGCATAAGAACTTTTAAGTTCGAAAAATTTTTCGAACTAGAAAGAAATTTCATACTGTCATCGCTGATTTCATTTTTCCATAATTTAAGAGATTCGAGTTTACCAAAATGAGGGGACTCAGCAATTGCTTTTAGTCCGCGATCTCCAAGAAGATTTCCATAAAGGTCTAAATGCTTCAAATTTGCGAAATGAGGTGATTTAGCTAGGGCTTTCATTCCTCGGGCTTTGATTCTATTTCCCTGTAAATGCAAGGTTACAAGCGAAGACAATGATTCCATGTTCGCTAATTGTTTAGCCTCTTTTGGACCGATATTCAAACCCGTTAAATCCAGGCTCTTTTGATCCTTACTAATTTTTTTCTCAATAAGTTTTACTATGTCGGAGGCCTGTGAAACTCCTGACCAAAACAAACAAGAAAGAAAAATAACTATAAGTTTTTTATACATAAATTCAGACTATCAAATACTTAAGGATAGTGTAAATGATTTTTGTTCCAGCTTGAAAAGTGCCTGAAATTGTCCCTGTAATCTTGGAAACCCCCACGCGCTGTCGATAATTAACGGGAATCTCAATTATCCTCAATTTATTTTTTACAGCTTTTATCTGCATTTCCACTGTCCAGCCAAAATTTGTATCCTGCATCCCTATTTCTATTAAAGAATTATATCTAATGGCTCGGAATGGCCCAAGGTCTGTATATGCATGATTAAAAAAAAGTTTGATCAAAAAAACTGCTAGTTGGTTGCCAAATCTAGCCTGGGGTAGCAAAGCCATTCGACTTTCCGAAATTATCATACGGCTACCCAGCACAAAATCGATCTCTCCTTTTTCTATGGGCTCTAAAAGTGAAACTATTTCTTCGGGATAATCGCTAAAATCTCCATCTAAAAATA
>CAYYIR010000152.1:0-5218 GCA_964471995.1 uncultured Nitrospina sp.
GGGATGACAAGCATATCTGCAACGGCTAGGTACTCAGGTAGGTCTTTAAAAGGAATTTGAGGGAAAACGACTATTTTATCTTGATTCAATTTCATATTGTCGATATGTAATTGAATCGAAAAGTCGGCTCCAACTAGTACAAGTATAACATCAGGGTCATTGATTTTTTCTATTGCCATAAACAATTCTTGGATTCCTTTATGGGCCCTTGGTGTTCCTAGAAACATGACAACTTTCCTGTTTTTTAGTCCGAGTTTGTTTTTTATGCTCTCTGAATCGAACTTATCTGGGTCCAAAACCGAGGTGTCGCGGCAATGATAAATCAGAGTGCCTGAAAATTTATTTTGAAGGAAACGATTACTTACTATATTTGAATTTGCAAAACTTATTAAACGTTCCATAAGCCATGTGTAAGGTAAACCATTGGGATTGGAAAAATTAAAAAAGCGGCCGACTGTACCCCAGAATCCTGAATGGTATAAAAATCCTAATTCCCAATCGTCAATATCAGCAATTACGGGAATATTTGAAGTCAACTTTTTGATCAAGGCTATACCAAAACTTGTGGGTCGAAGTTTGCAGGCAATCATTATGTCGGCATCAATTTCTTTAATCATTTTACGGATTGTTGATATAAAAAAAGGATATCTTTTCCATCGATAGGAACGAATTGGAATACCCATGTCTTTTAAAGGAAACCAAATATCGCCAGATTTTGAAGGACCTATGATTTCAACATCATGTTTAGAAGCCAAAGCCATAGCCAAAAGCCCCGCTCGGCCCAGCGAATTATTGGAAAGGTCAAAGCATAAAATACAAATTTTCACAATTTTTTAAATGTCTGGATTGATTTCAAATTTTCTTGGTGAAAATTTTAGAGATTTAATATTGGTTTTCAAAGGCCAGCCTGGTGTTGGGTTAAGAAATATTTTTCCATTTGTTATTCGGCGGATAAAAACAATAGGGATATCAAAGGGTCCCAACTTGAGGTATTCAAAGTCAGGCTGAATTGTTTTTTCTGGATCCATTAATACGTTAATCTTTGTTTCCCCTTTCAAAATTTGATTCTGGGACAAGAAGTATTTTGCACTAACAGTAAGGGTATTATTTTCACCTTTTAATTTTATATTTCCTTTTCCCTTCATTGCTTGAGCTGCAGATTTTTCCAAGTCATCAAAATTGATAATTCCTCGGGGTGTTATCATATCAAGATTAAAAAGTATAAAGCGTCCATTTAAAAGAAGATCATAAATATTGATTTGCACATTTTCGAATAGCAACTCAAATGCTTTAATTTTTACTTTATTACTTACAACTGAATCAGCCTTAATATGGATGGATTTGTATTTGCCATAAAACAAATCATCTGGATCATCTGTAGGAGAAATTATGATATCCATGTTTATTCCATTTTTAAAACCATAAATAGGGTAGTTCTCGAATGCCTTAATTAAACGCTTTTCAATTAAACTTAAGTTTCTAACTCCTGGCAGATCAAATGCCGGCTCCATATCAAATTTATATAAAAGACCTTTGGTACCATCCGGAAGGGAATAGCTACGAAAAAGTTTAAAAGTTTTTGTCAGTGCGGGGTCATTTAAAAGACGGTTTCTATGTTGGATTGCGTTTGAGGATTGCCTACTAAAATCTCCTGATTTGGTAATAAAGAAATTTGTCATCTCCCCTACATTTCTTTTGACTCCTTTCATTGCAATGGGTAATTTTCTGAAAGCCGCGAAATCTCTGAAGGCGCCTCTTTGAAAGTAGGCATAATTTGCTAAAGTACGAACAGAAAGATGTTTTCCATTTTTTGGATCTCCTTCCTCAACTATATCATCGAGAATTAAATTGATTGGCCATTTTTTAGTAATTGGATAATTCCCTTTTCCTAGATACGGAAGAAAATCCGGTGGTAAAAAGAAACCACTATATAGAAAAGTTACGAATGCTGTTCCTCCAGTGATGGAAAGAAGTAATTTTTTAAAGGGTATATTTTTTAAATGAAATAAAGTAACGGAGGTAATCATTGCCATTGCGGGTAGCGTGGGCATGGTATATCGCGAATCTTTATTGTCGACGAATGTCATCACAATAATAGGCATGATAGCCCAACTGATTACTAGCCAATTAATTCGATCTTTATTTATAAAATAAAAAAAGAAAGTAACAGCAAATATACTTAACAAAGGGTATCCCATTTGTGTGTTCATTATTTTGAGGTAGTAGTTCCAACTCACCACTCCAAGTTCAGGGTCGGCACCTGAAAAAGCGAATTTGGATATCCCAATTAAAATATTAATCAGGTTATGGGCATACCATGGAAAACAAATTAAAACCGATATACAAGAAAGCAAAATTAAATTAATTGTTTTTTGTAAAGAAATGGGTGCGCTAGGAAAACGTTTTACCAGCATCCAGATCAAAAAAAACTCTAAGGCAAGTGCAACCCATCTTTGCGGACCTAAAATTAAAATAAAGAATGGGACAATTAACAGTGTCGTAATCATTCCAGAATAATAAGTAAACTGAACGACTCGGTCCTTAAAGTTGATTTTACTCCCCCACAATCCTGCTAGAACGGCCGGAAAGGTATAAATAAAAAAAGTCCATTTCACCATTAACCCTGAAGCATAAATAGCGGCAAATATAAAAGAATATTTTTTGTTTTCAAAATTTTCCGATTTTAAAAAAAGGTAATAGGCGAGAGTTACTAAAGAGGTTAGCATGACGCTTATAACATATTCCCGCGACATGCTAACAATTAGGGGGTAACAAGATACTAGAAAGGCTGCGAATAACCCAATATTCCTATTATACAGAATATTTCCTATCCCATAAGTAGATAGAATTAAAATTACCATATAAAAAGAATTTCCTATAACCCCGGTATCTAGAGTAAATCCAAAAACCAAAGAAAGAGGAATTAATGATAGATGGTAAAAAGGAGGATAAAAAGGTTCCACATTTAAAAAATCCTGCCACCAGTCTTCCGAACCGGAGCTAATTGCTTCCCAGTAATTAAAAGTCCTGAAGAGATGAAGCCCTTGATCATAGGAAGGAGGACGAGTATCGAGGAGTATCCAAATAAGATTGCTCCCAATAACAAACAAAATAATAGCCAGCAAAAAGAAATGATGCGAATCAATCACAGCTTTAATCAAATTATTATTTATGCTTGGTTTTAAATATATTTTATTTGAACCAGCCAATGATAGGCTCCAATCAACATGTTTATTAGTATTTTAAATTTAGGCTGGCCCGAATCTAAAAACTAAAAGTGTGATAAGGATTAAGTGTATAATAAATCAGAATCTTTGCAGCATTTTATCTTAATAAAATTTTATATGTATTATAAATACATTCCTGCCTATGCCAAGCCTTCCCTATTTTTCATCTAATAAGCCGATTGAAAAAATTTTTGTATGCCTGTGGATGGGTTTTTGTTTTTTGGCTTTGTCTTACCAACTTGGAGAAGTTCCCCCATATCATGCCGATGAAAATTTTTATGTTGAATCATCTCTACGAATGATTGAGTCAGGAGATTTTATTACTCCTGTCTATAATGATAAAAAACGTTTTGCAAAACCCATAATGTATTACTGGATGGTTGCAGCATCTTATAAATTTTTTGGTGTTAGTCTGGCCTCTGCACGATTGCCTTCGTTATTATTTGGTACCTTAAGTATTGGACTGACTTTCTTGCTAGCATGCCGGTTGTTCAATAGTCGAGTCGGGTTGTTAAGTGCCTTCATACTACCTTCTATTTATCTCCATTTCCAGATTTCAAGATGGTCTACGACAGATATGGCTTTGAGTTTTTTTGTTCTATTAGCGCTTTATTTTTTTGTGCTTTGGTTTGAAACAGGGTTCAAAAAAAATATTTTTTCGTATTTATTTTATTTTGCAATAGGTTTGGGGTTTATGGTGAAGGGCCCACCGGCAATTCTTATTCCTGGTTTTACAGTTGTGGGGTTTTTAATTGCTACCAAAAGAAAAAGCTGCTTTAAAGATCTAAGTATTACAAAAGGGTTGGGTATTTTGGCAATTACTATTTTACCTTGGTTTGTTGCAATGCTATGGATACACGGAGATGAATTCAAAAACCATATTGTAGGTAATGAGATCAAGAATCGGCTTGTTCATGATACTCCATTTAGTTTTTATTATTTGGGAGTTCTCTTGCGCTATCAACTACCATGGTCCCTGTTCTTCTTTTTTGCAGTATTAAGGCAATTTGGGTTTATAGGGTTTGTGTCTGAAAAAAAAATAAGCTGGGTAGAAAATTTTAAGAGTTTTGGGAAAAATATTGGAAAACATGTAAATCTATTTTTTAGAGAAGGAAGAGAATCCTTAGTTTTTTGTTATATATGGTTAGCGGTTTGTCTAGTTTTGTTTACTTTTTTGCGGGTAGAGCATAGTCGTTATATGTTACCTTGCTGTCCGGTTTTTGCAATTTTGACAGCTAAATTTTTTTCAGATGCTGAAAAATCCCCTATGAAATCTGGTGTTTTGGGATTTAAAGGCGCGCATTTTATTTCTTTCCTAATTCTTTTGATTCTTTCGATTTTCGGTGCTGTAGGAGTTTTTATTTATGGTACAGGCCCAGTAGGCATTTTTTTGATGCCGTTGATCCTGTTGATTGGGGCAATATCTTTTATTTGGTTTTTTCGATTTAAATCTTATGGAAAAATGGTCTTCTCTCTTTCTCTTTCAATGGTTTTAACTTTTTCTTTTTTAAGTGGAGACGTTTTACCTTTTGTCAACCGATATCCAATGAAAAAGTTTTCAAATTATATTAATCAGGAAAAATTTAAAGGTCCTATTGCAGTTTATAAGCTAGGAAATAATAGAGCTCGCTTGGGAGTATTAACTGGTCGAACAGTGGTTACGTTGTATTCCCGTATTGAAGTTGAAAAATTTTTGAGAACGAATCAGAAAATATATCTGGTTGTTAAACAGTCAGATTTAGAAAAAGAAATTTCTAATCTAGAAATGAAAATTGTAGAGGACGATCAGATTAGAATTAAAATCAACTTCACAGGAAATAAAATTATGAACCTTTTTGATATTGGAAAGCTAAGGCAAAAGTTAAACTCTACAGAGAACCTTTATTTAATGAGTAATAAATAATTTAAAGGTTATTTAACGTTTGGAACTTTTATACCAGAAAAATTGTATTTAACAAATTCCCTGTTTTGAGATGAAGTAAAAAAAGCAT
>CAYYIR010000153.1:0-5213 GCA_964471995.1 uncultured Nitrospina sp.
GCAATAGAAAGACCCCCGGCAGTCAGTTTAATATTTCCACCGCTATCGCCGCTCGCATCGATTTGTCCGCCGACACTGAGCCAGTTTGTACCCGTGATTGTGATATCGCCGCCTTTTGCGTCTTTGCCCTTGGCTTGAATCAAACCTTTGTCGAGGGTTACACTTGCGCCTTGAATAAAAATTTCACCCCCCGAATCTCCCGAACTTTCTCCAGAAGTATTTAAGTTGCCTGCTATATTTACGTTGCCTTCATCGCCTCCGCCGAGAAAAATACGCCCATCTTTTTTGACCACACTATGCGCCTCTATCCGCCCCTCCATATTGATGACATTCTTTATAATGTCGCTGGCGTTTCTGGCGGTCAGGATCGCCTGCCCTCCCTTCGCCTGGATGGAACCGGAATTTGAGATCCGGTCGTTAATCAGGTTGCCGTCCTTATCTAGAACCTGTCCCTCAACCGACTTGTCGATGGCAAAAGCAATGAGATCGTTGCCGACAAAATCCACGGTTACAGCTTCTCCTGATGCGATACCTACCGTGCCCAGGTTTGCCACAACCACTCCCTTGTTATTGACCGATGGAGCAATCAAGGCAGCAAATTCGGACGCATGGATTCTGCCTTCGTTTAATATGAATGCCAGGGGTTTGCTGGGATCCTGGGAAAATTTGTAGAGGCCATCGATAAAGTCCTGTTCGGATATTTTAAGGGTGCTTGCGATCAGGCTGGCTACGTTGATATTGGCGGTCGGTGAAATGTAGATCCCATTAGGATTACTTAGAACGATTTGACCGTTGGCTGCAAGATTACCTTCGACCACGGTTCGACTATTACCAAGAATATTGTTCAGGGCGGAGGAGTTGGAGTTAGGTTGCAGGAAGATCACCGACTCATTGTTTCCTACACTAAAACTTTCCCAATCAATTACAATCTTGTCTGTGCTTTGAGTAACGGTCAGGGAGGAGCCGGAACTTTCAATGGACCCCGTACCGGAGGAAATCACTCCACCCTTAGGCAGCGCATAGGCCAAAGTAGGAAATCCCCCAATCAGATAAACCAAAAATCCGACTAGGAAACGGGTTATCGTATGCTTACGTCGTACACCGTAATCCAGAACACGAAACATGTTGAATATCCAGGGTGAAAAGATTTAAAAATCTTCTTCCACGAGGTCCCAATGGCAAATACTAAATATGATTTAAAAAAATATTTTAGATAAGCTTTGCAGAACCTATTTACCTCCACCCTATAGTATAGAGCAGTTTAGATATATAATTTTGGCTCATTCAGCAAAAGACCCGAGGAATCAATATAAAAGTCCTATATTTATAAAACTCATACTTGATAACTTATTGATAATATTGTGGGTTTCCAGCCTTAAGGTATTTCTACCTTAAATATGACGAAATAGAAATAATTGGAGTATTTTTTTATTGAAAGATATCAATCGGGATTTTTCTACTAAAGTGAGGTGTTAATAGATGAAGTAAGCGGTTTTTGTAAAAACCTTGATTTTAATAATTGACCATTCCATTAAGGTAAATAGTTCCGTAGGAACCATCATCAGGGGCAATGCTATTGAATACAGGTATGCCATAAGTGAGAGCAAAGCTGACATTGGGACTTTTGTCTTCTTTTTTCGGGATGTTAATTTTTATACCAACCCCTGCACCCGTGATATGCTGGTCACCCTCTCCCGACTGTTTTTCACGCACATAAACATGACCGTGATCCAAAAAGGAAATGAAAGAAACTATTTGACTAAGTTTTGGAAGGTCGTAATCCCAATTTACATCCCATGGAAAAGGCAGGGTATACTCTGCCGAAACATTAAAACCCATATCTCCAGAGAAGGCAGATAGGGGGTAACCACGAACCGTTCCCACCCCTCCGACTATGAAAAGAAATGGGGCAAGTGCCCGGTCATTATTAATCTGCCCTTTAAACTTAAACATAAAGTAACTGTTTAGGATTTTGGCAGATTGGAGGCGGGTTAGGTCGATATTGGCGGAGAAAATTTCTCCATGTCCGCCTGCCCTTGAAGCCAAAGCCCGGTTGGGGTCTCCTTCGCGCAGCCCCATCTGGAATTTTAAATCGTAAAACGTTCTGCCAAGATAAGAGTCTGAAAAATTGCCTCCCAGTCCTAAAGATATATTAGTCAAGTTGTCCTTACTGGTATTGGCTCCTTGTGATTCATTCTCAGCACTTTTAAAATCAATTCCTGTCCGGGCCGAAAAACTTGCCGTCAGGCTTTTATAAAATAAATGGGAGACTTCCAGCCCAACAGTGGTTGAGGATCCTCCAGCCGCCAGGTTTTTAAGGCTGTCACCCAGTTCATTTTCTGTAAAAGTATAAGCCAATTTCATACGGGTTCCATAGGAGTTGATAGGGAAGGTATAAAAGGGACTATAGGCATCCTGCAGACTAGTACGCGTCCATCGGGCTGAAAACTGATCTCCCAGAGTGAAAATATTAGCGTAGGCCATATTAAATCCAGAACGAAAAGCCCCGGTAAAACGGGAGCCAAAATTATCAGAATCAAAAGATACGTTATAGGGTCTTAACTCCGTAATATCCATAACCAGATCTGAGGTCCCTGGTAGATCCCCAGGCTTCAATACGGCCCTTACTTTTACTCCCATCAGCTCGTTCAACTCAAGGAGTATGCGCTCTAAAGTCTGCTCTCTTAAAACCGCTTCTTCCTGAACCATCTTCATTCTTTGTTTAAACTTTTCTTCGCTCAGCTTTTTGTTCCCTTGAACGATAACTTTGTTAACTCTACCCTCAGTTATAATTATTTCCACGATTCCGTCTTTAACTTCCTGCTTAGGGATAAACGCGGTTGCCAAAAGGTACCCTTCACTAGCGTAAAAAGCAGAAACCTTATCGGCTAGTATGGTTAGGGTTCCCAAGGTGACCTCCTTACCTTCCCCCAAATCAACCAAGGGCATCAATACTTCGTCAGTGAAAACCGTGTTGCCGGTAAGCTTTATTTTCTTTACAAAAATTACAGGCCCAGCTTTGGGGTCCTTTCGAGCCTTGCGTTCCTTACTACTTTCAAGGTACATTTTTGGATCAGGAATTGGTTTAAAGGGGCGAGATTGTTCGAGAGATTTTTCAATTATTCCGGACTGACCTTCAATAGGAATATTTGTTTGAGCTAGCATCACTTCGGGCGCTAATATGCAACCCAGTATAAGAAGAGGGTAGTAGATTAAAAAAAAGCATTGTTTGTTTAGGATGTGTCGCATCAATTAATACATACCTTTTAATAGAAAAAACACCACAAGCTTTTTATCGGCAGAATTCTAAGGAAATGTGACATTAAACGCGCCAATAGAGCATTAAAAATTGGGCACGCAATGGAGAATGAACAATGAAAAATCTCCCTTTCATTAGGTTTACTTCTAAAGTTAATCTTAAATTCAATAAATGAAACTAAAACTAGAAAACAAAGTTTTTAGTTTTAGAAACATGGCATTTGATCGGAATATTTTTGAGATCTGCTCATGGTTTCATCTTGAAGAAAAATACACTCATTTTTTTTGGTCACCGTGTTAGCCTCTATTATCCCCTCCATATTGATGACATTCTTTATGATGTTACTAGCATTTCTAGCGGTCAGTATCGCCTGTCCCCCTTTAGCCTTTAAAGAAACAGCGTTTGAGATCCGATCGTCAATCAGGTTGCCGTCCTTGTCCAAAACCTTACCCTCAACCGGCTTGCTAACGGTAAAAAGAATGAGGTCATTTCCCACAAAATCAACAGTTGCAACCTCTCCGGAGACCATGCGCACCGCACCCAATTTTGCCACTACCATGCCCTTTTTGTTGACCGATGGAGCAATCAATTCAGCGAAATCAGACGAATGAAATCTGCCCTTGTTTAAGACCGGTGCCATTGACTTATTTGGATCCTGTGGAATGGGTTTTGTTGGGATTGATTGACGTAATGATTTTTCAATTATCGCAGATTGACCTTCAAGGGGAACCTCTGTCTGAGCTAAGGCGACCTGAGAAAAAGAATGTGACATTAAGCCCAAACTAATTAAAACCAAAATGAACAAGAAAAGAGGTCTGTGCCAATAAAATCTTTGCCAAAAATGCTCCATAAGTGCAACTCCATTTATAAAAGTACAATTCCGTTTATACTTCTGTTGCTAATTTAATTTTATAGCTAATCTTCAGGTTAAATGAATTTTAATTCAATGAGGAAACCAGATAAAAGTAAGGCATTCTATCAAAATAACTCTAAGAGTTCTAATTCTGGTTTCATGAGGGGATATAGATAAACCAGAATAATAAAAATCTATTACTTTTATTTTGAAATATCTTTAATGGTCGGATGGCAGAAATCTCGGGTTATTGAGAATTAGGCCATATATTTTGACTTTTTTACTCTGCACCGTGAGTAATCGATACATCTTTTGAAAAGATTCGGTGTCTAAAGTCTCATCCATTAACATGGTGAGTTGTTGAGAAGTAATTGGGCTCATAGAGTTTTTCCCAAACATAGAGGTGCCCATCCCAAACCAGTTTTCCGATATAAGCCCCTGATTGACCAAATGTGTGGTGCCTATAGAATATTTTTTTGCTTTTTTAAGAAAATGTTGGGCAAGGTAAACAGGTACACAGCGCCCTATGGCTACAACTCTGGAAGGGTTTTCTGCCGGGTATACAAAGAGTCCTACTTTAGTATTCCCCATCTCCAAAAATTCCTTCTGAATATCTAGAAAACTTTTCTCATATTTCTTTGAAAGCCATGCCTCGACTTTCACTTTATTCTTATTTGTTACCAAGCAATCTTCTTTCGCAAAACTCGGATTAATTGTACCAATAAGAAAAAGGATTGAGATATATAAGCATAAAAATAAAATCTTCATAAAAATATTTCAAAAGGTTCGGCTAACATTTTTTAATAAGGACCCAAATGAAATTCCATTACTATTGGGGCAAAACCTGCAACTAGTTTAAGCTTAGCATAGGTTAAACCTGAGGTACTTCTTACAAGCATTTGTCATTTTAATTATGGAATTAGTAAGCAGCAAATGCAATCTTCTACCTAAAGCTTAACCCAACCTTTTTTTTTACCATTTCTCCATTTTATTTTTTTCCATTCCCCTTTAATCTGACACAGGTAAACTTTAGTACCTGCTTTTAGACGATTGCAGATTTCTCCATCAGGTTTTAGATGCACAGTGTGGGATTTTTGCAAA
>CAYYIR010000154.1:0-5101 GCA_964471995.1 uncultured Nitrospina sp.
GGTGTTAATACAACAAAACGGAAGAAAAAAATGAGTGGGATCAAAAAAGAAAAAAAGATATGGAGAACGATAAATCCTCTTCCTTTAGAAGCAAAAGGAAAGTACTCACCATCTTTTTTTGTCCCATAAAAGTTTTGCTTATGGTGATCAAAGTGTACACTTTGATATAAAAATGTCGGAATCATTAGCGGATAGCCACATATTAGATTCCAAACCTTTTGAAAAATTTCAAAAGAACCTTTTTTAAAATGAGCAATTTCGTGGATAAATAAAGCCGCACGATAAAGCGCCAAAACCGCAATAGAAAAGCTTGCTCCATATTCTAATGAAAACTGAGGAACCCTAAAGGTAATAATAAAAGCTCCCCAACCTAATCCAGCACTAAATAAAAAATCACTCCAATATATCCAAGGCCTTGGGTGATATAAATTCTTGACGAGATCCCTCGCCTGGGAGATAGGAAATTCCCGGAATTCCTTAATCAAACTTGTCAAATTAAAAACTCGATTATTTTAAAAGTATTAGAGATTATTTGCTAATGATTATTCTGAGCAACTCACACATACAGCACTTTCGGGCAACAACATGATCCTCTTGAAAGGAATGGAGGTTGAACAACGCACACAGATTCCGAAATCAGGGAGATCAATTTTTTCCAACGTTTTTTTAAGTTTATCTAATTTAACTTTTGATGAATTCAGCGAGGCTTCGCTGATTCCTTGACTGCTAATGGCTTCCATTCGCGTAAGCCGCCCAATAGCATTATCAGGAGAAACGGGCTTAGATGTTTTAGAAAAACTATCGATCAAATGTTCCTGTATTTTTATTTCTTCATAAATTTTTTGCTTCAGCTCTTTTTTTTCATTTTCATTCATAGCATAATTCATTGGTTGGCAGATCAGTATCAATTTGTTTGAGGCACCCATCCAGACATCGCACAGCGAATTGCAAATAGCGGGGTAAAACAGGAAATATTCTTAGCGATCTCATTCATAAAATTATTTGCTAAATCCTGATTCTGAAAACATTCATAAATATCATCGAGAAATCCTCCCCGCAAAAGAGGATGCTCGAGAAATTCTATTCCAGATCCTGTTTCAACCTCAAGAGGTTGCTCACCTACTTTTATTTTTTCTAATCCCAGTTCCTTCAAATAATTTTTAACTTCGGAAGCAGAAGGTCTTTCATTAATATACTCATCTAGTGCTTTACGTTCATCCACCAAACCTTGAGAGGACATTTCCTTATCTACATAGTTCCAAAGAGAATCAAAAGTTCCCATAGAGGGAAATGTTAAAACAATCTGACCACCCGGTTTGAGAAAATGCACAAGCTTTTTTAAAGCCTCAAATCGGTTAGGACGGAAAAACATGAAAGACAAATTGCCCGTGATCCGATTAAACCTTGGAAGATCCGTAGGTAAAAAACGCATATCTCCCACTTCAAATTTTAGCCAAGGCAAATGCGTTCCTTGGATGGAGCGAGATCTCAAGACTTGACTTTGGTGAATATCTATAGCAAGTACTGAACCTTCCGGTCCCACTTGCTCGGCTAAAAAAAATGCTGGAATCCCGCCTCCAGATGCAATATCTAGAATTTGGTCGCCTTCGCAAATTTCAAGATAATGAAGTAAGGTTTTTGCAAAAGGAGTGGACCAGGGGTCATTTTTTGGAAGTGACCAATTATTATTCATAAGTTATCAATCTTTTTCAAATAACTAAAGCAATGCTATTTCAATATATAAGGCAAATAAAAATTTTCTATAATCAATCATATTTATTTATAGAGCCTTCTGAAATTTCTTGCTCATATAACCGGGTTTCTCGAACAAGAATTCCACTTAAACAGATGAGACCAATTAAATTAGGAATCGCCATCAAAGCATTCATAGCGTCTGAAATATTCCAGACAATTTGAAGTTTAATTTGAGCCCCTATAAATACGAAAACCACCCAGCTATACTGATAGAATGAAATATATTTTTCTCCAAATAGATATTCAAAACATTTTTCACCATAGTATTCCCAAGCGAGGATGGTAGAAAAAGCGAAGGTTATGGTTCCAAGTGTGACTAGGAATTCCCCCCAAAAACCAGGAAGCCCCGCCGAAAATGCTTGTATTGTCAAAGCGACACCGGTTTCACCTGAAGTCCAAACACCCGTTGAACTGATTACCATCGCAGTAATTGAACAAACAATTAGAGTATCTAAAAAAGTGCCGGTCATCGATACCAAAGCTTGTTTGCAGGGATGATTAGTTCTAGCTGCTGCTGCAACAATAGGCGCACTCCCCATACCTGATTCATTGGAGAAAAGGCCGCGTGCGACACCATAACGAATTCCATTAGCTAGGGTAGCTCCTGCAAAACCTCCAGTGGCAGCAGTTCCAGAAAATGCTTGTTCAAAAACTAGCTTTATTCCCAAACCCAATTGATTAATATGATTTAAGATAACAATCAAAGCGCCTAGGAAATAAATAGCCACCATGAATGGTACTAGATAAGAAGCTACCTCAGCAATACGTTTGATTCCCCCGATCACTACCAATCCAGTTAATATTGCGAGAAACATTCCTATAGTAAAATTATTTAAGCCTGTGGAACTGCCTAATGCAATAGCTGTAGTATTTGCCTGCACCATATTACCAATTCCGAAAGCAGCAAAAGCTCCGAATGTAGCAAAACATACTCCCAGCCATTTTATTTTTAGGCCTTCTTCCAAGTAGTACATCGGCCCTCCTGATATTTTACCTTGACCATTTATTCGACGAAACTTTATAGCTAGAAAACCTTCGCTGTATTTAGTTGCCATACCGACCAGACCCGTAACCCACATCCAGAAGATAGCCCCTGGTCCTCCCAAGGCCACAGCGGTACTCACTCCAGCTATATTTCCAATGCCAACTGTTGCTGCCAACGCGGTCATTAAAGAGCCGAAATGAGAGATGTCTCCTTTGCCGGAGCTTTCTTTAGAGAAAGTAAGACGCAGAGCGTAGAAGAGAAATCGAAACTGAATCCCACGAAGTCGAATCGTTAAACCAAAACCCGTACCTAATAAGAGTATTAGAAGCCAAGGGCCCCACATAAAAGCTGCAAATGATTCAAGAAAAGCGCTCATTGCGATCCAGTCAAATTAAAACACCTATAGTCTAATAATCTAATAACGTCTTGCATACTTTTTTTCCAAAAAATAAATGAAAATAAAATAGAAATTAAGGCAAAAGCAAATTAAAGGGAAATATTGGTAGGGTGCGTTTTTATTGCTAATTAAATTAGGAGAAATGAGGCTGGAGTTTTACAATTGAAGAGGATAGTAGGTTGAAACTAATCTAGGTCATCTTCTTCAATAATTTGCTCATCCATTCCGCGTTCCAAGATTTCATCAGCAATATCTCCATAACCTCCTGATTCATAATCATCTACATTTTGTTCGTCAAAGTCATCGAAATGAATAGAGAATTCGTTTATACACCATTCGCGAATAGTAGTACTAAACCTTAATACCTTTTGAACTCCTTCAAGTTTTTCCATTTTATTTGCTTGGAATTAGTTTAGCGAGGCTGGGTAGTTAAAATTTTTTAAAATGTTTGGCAATGCTAACTGGCAAACCTCAAAATCCTGATTCCTTTGGATTTCTAAACCATCTCTTAATTGGAGAACTTCTTTAAGAGACAAAGGTTGGGCTTTTCGGAACCGGCTTGAGAATGACAGCATTAATTTTGGTGAACGGTTCATGCTTCCCTCAATAAAAGCATACGTTAGTTAGATGCAAAAAAACCTTTGATGTCTCAAAATTTTTACGTTTGTAATTTATATTTTTAATCCGACAGTTTTTGACGGGGCAAAATAATTAGGAGCTTATACTTTCTGCTTACTACCTTTTTATGACTCATAACCTATGGCACCTGAAAAATCGCTGTCAGTAGTATCTGAAAGGCTCAGGTCTGCTTCGGTTAAATTTGCATTTTTAAAACAAGCTTCTCCCAACTTAGAGCCAGCAAGGTTTGCTTTTGAAAGATCTGCTTGAGTAAAGTTAGCATGTTCCAAATCGGAACGTTGGAGATCCACATTTTTCATATTTGCTTTTTGGCAATTGGTTTTTCTTAATTTTGCACCAGCAATATGTGCATTTTCTAAATTTACTTCACCCAATTCTGCTTTTTGCAGATTTGCGCCAATTAGGAAAGCTTTTTTCATATTAGCTCTTTGTAAAATAGCCTCAGTTAGATCAGCTCGACTTAGATCGCAACCTTCAAGATTAGATTCGGTGAGGTCTGCCCCTCTCATATTGGCGCCACTTAGATCAGCATTGCTTAAATCGACCTGCGTCAACTTTCCTTTGTTTATTTTTGCACCACTTAAGTGCGCTCCTGATAACTTTGCCTGATTGAGTTTGATCCTTTCCAAATTAGCTCCCACCAATTTGACATCGATCAAACTAGCTCCTGTTAAGTCAGCAATGCTCAAATCAGCTTCTGACAGGTCAGATCCTTTTAAATCCGTTCTTCGTAAAATAGCTCCATTTAATTTTGCGCGACTTAGATTGGAATTGTGAAATTTGGCATCTGTCAGATCGGCTCCTGTTATGTCGGCCCTAAGTAACCCAGTATTTTCGAAAATACCGCCCGCCAGCTTGGCACCCTTTATCTGGACACGGTTTAAGTTCGCATTTTTAAAGTTTGCTTCGAAGAAAATGGCCATACTCAGCCGGGAATCCGTAAAATCTACGGATTCCAAATTAGCGCCATTGAATCGGGCGCGGCTTAAGTTACTCTCTATTGCGCTAGCGTGACTCATGTTCGTTCTAGAAAAATCGGAGTTACTAAGGTCTGCTTCGTTTAGATTGCATTTTGAAAGGTTTGCTTCAAGAAAGACAGATTTCCTTAAATTTGCACTTTCAAGTTTTGAGCCGGTAAGGTTACTTCCCAGGAATTTGGCACCTTGTAAGTTGGTAGAGTCAAAATTTGCATTTTTAACCGTTGCCTCTAAACAGTTCACATTCTCCATTTCAGCATTACTTAAGTTGGCATCATCCAAATTAGTCTGATCCATATTTGAATTGGAAAGAATACAATTGGATAAATCGGTGGATTTTAAATTGGT
>CAYYIR010000155.1:0-5088 GCA_964471995.1 uncultured Nitrospina sp.
ATGATGCTTGCCTGTGGAGTCGGTGCATACACCGCCGCAATTTTTCATCTTGTTACCCATGCATTTTTCAAAGCTTGCCTTTTTCTAGGCTCTGGAAGCGTTATTCATGGTATTCACGGAGAACAGGATATGCGAAAAATGGGTGGGCTTAAAAACTATATGCCTGTGACATACTGGACATTTTTGGTCTCAACTCTTGCTATCGCAGGGATACCTCCATTATCAGGTTTCTTTAGTAAAGACGAGGTGCTTTATCATGCGCTAATGGATGGGAATATTATCTTTTGGGGCATGGGTATATCGGCCGCATTGTTAACAGCATTTTATATGTTCCGCCTAGTCTTTATGACATTTCATGGCGAGTCACGCGTAGACCCACATGTTCATCCGCATGAATCACCAAAAGTGATGACGATGCCTCTGGTCATCCTAGCCGGGTTGGCAACAGCAGGAGGAATATTAGGAATCCCACTCTTTCATGGCTGGCATATTTTGCATAACTGGTTGGAACCGGTTCTTCATTTCGACCTTGCTAATGCATTGCATCATTCCGAACATATACTGCACGAAGCTGGACGACATGCACCTTCATGGGCTCATTTACTCGACCCAAAAGAACACAATATATGGCTGGAGATGTTCCTGATGGTATTCTCTGCATGCGTTGCCATTACAGGAATCGCTGCAGCGTACATCTTTTATATTAAGCGGCCTGATTTACCTGAAAAGTTTACTAAAGGTCAATGGGGATTCGAATTAGTACAAAACAAATATGGTATCGATGAACTTTATGATGAGACTTTTGTTAAGCCTACTGTAGAAGCATCAAATTTACTTTGGAAAGAATGCGATGCTAAGGCTATCGATGGAAGCGTCATTGGAGCAGCTAAAACTATTGGATGGCTCAGTAAACAGGCCCAAGCTTTTCAATCCGGTTTTGTTCGTAATTACGCATTATTCATTGCGGTTGGGTTCATCAGCCTTTTACTGATTATGTTTTAGAAAATTATGTTTTTAACGTTAATTACTTTCTTGCCAATCATCGGTGCCATTCTTCTTGCCTTTTTCCCAAAGGAGAATGAAAGTGCGATCAAACAAACTGCGCTTGCGGTGGCAGCGGCTGACTTTTTGCTTTCTCTGTCTTTGTGGACCAACTTCGATAACTCCACTCACAATATGCAGTTTGGGATTAATATCTCTTGGATAGAATCCTGGGGAATCAATTATCATATCGGCTTGGATGGCATTTCCTTACTCCTCTATGTCATGACCACATTCCTGACAATGATCTGTATCATTGCCTCCTGGGAAGTTAAAAAACATATTCGCGAATATATGATGGCAATGCTGGCTCTATCTACCGGCATGCTGGGCGTCTTTATTTCTCTCGATCTTTTTATGTTCTATGTATTTTGGGAGTTCCAGCTTGTACCCATGTATATCATTGTTGGTGTTTGGGGCGGTCCGAGACGGATTTATGCTGCCGTAAAGTTTTTCATCTATACCGCAGTAGGTTCCCTGCTGATGCTTGTAGCCATCATCTGGATCTATTTTCATATCAAACAAACAACAGGAGTTGCAACAGCAGACATTCTATTTATCACAGAGCATATCAGTGCACCTCTGGATATTCAAAAATGGTTATGGTTGGCCTTTTTTCTTGCGTTTGCAATCAAAGTGCCGATGTTCCCTTTCCACACTTGGTTGCCTGATGCACACGTTGAGGCTCCAACAGCTGGTTCTGTAATATTAGCGGGTGTCTTATTGAAAATGGGAACCTATGGATTCTTACGCTTCAACTTACCGTTCTTTCCACAGGCCTCTTATGACTTCATGCCATTTATTGCATGGTTGTCTATTATAGGAATAGTATATGGTGCCCTAGTATCAATGGTGCAAGAAGATTTAAAAAAACTTGTTGCCTATTCCAGTGTCAGCCATCTTGGATTTGTCATGCTGGGTATTTTTGCATTGAACGAATATGGAATTCAAGGTGCCTTAATCCAAAATATTAATCACGGTATCAGCACCGGTGCACTCTTCCTTCTGGTAGGAGTAATTTATGATCGACGCCATACCAGATTGATCAAAGAGTTTGGTGGGCTTTCTAAACAAATGCCCGTGTACGCCGTATGTTTTATGATCGTAGCACTTTCATCTATAGGCTTACCCGGAATGAACGGATTCGTTGGAGAGTTTCTTATTTTGCTAGGAATTTTTCAAGTAAATGGACTCTGGGCAGCCTGTGCAACATCTGGCGTTATCTTGGCCGCTTGTTACATCCTTTGGATGTTTCAAAGGGTTATGTTCCTGGAATTAAAAAATCCAGAAAATATGAAATTAAAAGATATGAATATAAGAGAACTTATTACCATTGTTCCCTTACTGATTCTAATCTTCTGGATTGGTTTATATCCAAAACCATTTATGAAAACTTTTGATGCATCTGTAAATAATCTGGTCAGCAAAGTCTCTCCAGATAATTTTCGCCCCAAGCAAGATCATGACGCCGGCGAACACCATGCTTCGCTTATAACAAAAACAGAACTGGCTAAGTTGAACGCGCAGCTAAAGACCAGCCACAACTGATTAAGGAATAATTCATAGTGAAACCAATACTCGCACCTGAATCGATTGACTTGATTGCCTTGGCACCAGTCCTTGTACTGAGTGTTTTTGCTATGGGAGTGCTTGTGTTGGACTTATGGGCAGGAAAAAACAAAACGCTCGTCATGTTCGTAAGCCTTGTCGGATTATTGATGACTGCGATCAGTGCATTTGCAAAAAATCCTATCCCCGCCTTTGCGTTTACAGACAGTTATATCGTCGATCATCTATCACTATTTTTCACTTGTATTTTTACTCTTAGTTCAGGAATGGCAATTCTGCTTTCTGAAGATTATAACGAGCGCGAGGGAATTAAAGTTGGGGAATATTATGCCCTGATTCTGCTTTGTACCGTTGGCATGATAGTTTTAGCTTCTTCAACAGATATGATCATGATTTTTCTTGGCATTGAAATTGTATCCATTTGCCTTTATGTTCTGGCGGGGTTTAAAAGAGATGACCCAGTTTCTAACGAAGCGGCTCTGAAATATTTCCTCTTGGGAGCATTTGCTACAGGCTTCTTGCTTTATGGCATGACATTGGTTTATGGCTCAACGGGAAGTACCAATCTCTTTAAAATTGCTGACTTTGTTAAGACAGAGGGTGCGCAGTCCAATCCTCTTCTTTTGATGGGCATTGTGCTTCTAGTGATTGGTTTGGGATTTAAAGTAGCAGCAGTTCCATTTCATATGTGGGCTCCCGATGTTTACCAAGGCTCGCCGACACCTGTGACAGCTTTCATGTCAGTGGGTCCAAAAGCAGCAGCATTTGCTGCTTTCTTTCGTGTATTTACTGAAGCCATTCCAGAAATGGCACCATCATGGGAAATACTATTGTGTGTTGTCGCTGTCCTGAGTATGTTTGTGGGTAATCTGGGTGCTATCATGCAAACTAATATCAAAAGAATGTTGGCATTCTCCAGTATTTCGCATGCAGGATACTTATTGATTGCGGTTATAGCAAAAAGCTCACTAGCGGGTTCAGCCCTGTTGTTTTACCTGCTCGCCTATGCTTTCACAACTTTTGGAGCATTCGGAATCGTTATTTTGCTGGGCAGAAAAGGCCAGGAAAATTTAGAAATAGAAAATTATTCCGGTCTGGCATACAAGCACCCAATACTGGCTTTAAGCATGACTGTCTTTCTTCTTTCGTTAGGAGGACTACCTCCTTTCGCGGGGTTTGTAGCCAAATTCTATATTTTTAGTGCCGCTATGCAGGAAGGTTTTGTCACCCTGGTTATTATCGCGGTCCTTAACAGCGCTATTTCATTTTATTACTATCTAAAAGTAGTAGTTTTCATGTATATGAAAGAACCTACTGGGGAATTTCAAATCTCTCTGACACCTATGACTCTATTCGTAGTTATCATAGGAATTATCGGAACCATTGAATTAGGCATTTTCCCAGATTCAATCATAGCTCTTACTAGCATTCCCTAATACTTAGAAATTTCCTCTGATTCTTCTAATTATTTGCATTTGTCTTTTTTTTTAACCTTTACACATTTAACTTAACCTTATGGCTTATAATTAGCTAAGCTTGGTAAGCTATTAATTTTAAGTAAGTAATTAAATCCCAAACTGGTCATATTTAATGAATTGAGATATAATTTAAAATCTTTAATCAATAAAAAATAATATAGCGGGCTTGAAAATTCTATGAAGATGCATCATTTGGATAAGGAAAAGGTTGAGGCCATCATGCTTAAGGTAAAGCAAGTGGTTGAATCGGGACAATACCCCGCGGATGTCATTGAGGAAATTTTTAAGCTATCTGAGGTCGATGGCGAGAAGTTTTTAGAGTGTAAAGCTCATCCCGTCCAGAAAGAAAAAGTTAATTTTGAATTAGACCCAGAGAAAGGCGTGCGCTTTTTTGACCCTTTCAATTTTTTCACCCGGGGAATCTATAAGGATATGGACGGTTTGACCGTATGGACTCAGGACAATTTAAAAGAACCCTGGGAATATGATGAATCACCTGAATCCTGACTAATTCCTAAAAAAATAAAAAGCTAGTATTGCGTTCAACAAACTTTTTAAAATTATTCAGCCTCTCTTTTAACTTTTTTCTTGGTCCTTACTAAAATCATAGGAGCCTTTTCTTGGCAAAGATGCTGTAAAGTTATCTGCAGTTTCTTTCATTGCCAAGTCTTTTGCATCTCCTTCTTCTTGGGCTTTTTTCCTTGCAAGGGCTTCTTTTTCTTCATCTGTTAAATTTTCTTCAGACTCAGCCTCTTTACCCTCTTCGATCGCAGTTTGTTGGCTCTCCTCTACCTGAGCATTTTCTTCATCTTCTTGTGCCTCTTTCATAGAAGATTTGAAATTTTTAATACTGCGACCAAAAGCACTGCCGATTTCGGGCAGTTTTCCCGCGCCAAAAATAATCATTATAATTACTAAAATGATCATCAATTCAGGAAATCCAATTCCCATCATAACTCATACCCTCCGCAATATTTAGAAACAACCCCGGAATTTTCTT
>CAYYIR010000156.1:0-4979 GCA_964471995.1 uncultured Nitrospina sp.
ATAAAAGCGTGAAATTCTTTAAATAAGGGTTTTGCTCTTGACACCCCTCAAATTAACTGATAAATTTCGCGGAATTATATGACTTCGAAGTACATAAGAAGGAGGTATAAAGCGGTCAGGGCGTTAACTCCAAGCCCAATGTAAACGATGGTATCAAATATTTTCCCGTCTTTGCTGGCCATAAAATCCTCTAGGGTAAAAAAGTTCTTTGTAAAAAAAGAGTTATACACTATCATTCGGTTTTTAAAGCTGTCAAGATTAAATTGGTAACAAATTTTTCCGGAGCAAACAATGGATATAGAAAAAGTTAAGGAAAAGGCTGGGCCCCTGATTTATATTGGAACGTGTATTTTTTGTTTATGGTTCTTCTATTGGTTTGCATCCGTGTGGCGTTAATTTACTGGGTTAATGCAGTCTTAATTTTATCTTAGGGGGAGTTGAACTAGTTATGAACGATTTTGCGGAATCCGAACAGAAAAAATTTATCACTCCAAAGTCAATTATTTGGTTCCTAATTGCTATGGTATGTATGGCTGGATATTATTTTTTAATTAATGTTGGCCTTATGAAAGTACAAGGACTTGATTTCTTCTATCTTTGGAGCAGTGGATCTGGTGGCGGAGGAGGCCACTAAATCACAAGGTGAAATGAATTAAAAATGACAAGCTCTTTTAGGGCTTGTCATTTTTTTTTGCCTTTTTTTTAACCATTTAAACTATCAAGCCATGAAGGGTAAACCTAGTTGTCGTATTTTACTGTTCCGCCACGGTGAGACCGTAAATTCAAAAGAAGTATGTTTTAACGGTCACTATGATGTCGGACTTTCGGAAAGAGGGCAGAACCAATTTCTAAATTGGGCAGACATTTTAAAAAAAGAAAACCTAAAAGCTATTTACTCCAGTGATCTTCAGCGCACTCGTAAGAGTGCTCAATGTATTGCAGATAAACATGGTTTGGAGCCTATTACTTTTCCTGAGTTACGGGAACTTTCTTTTGGATCTTGGGAGGGCATGAGTTTTGCTGAGGTTGAGGCCACTTACCCCGGTGAAATGAAAGAAAGGATGCAGAGTCTTGCAACTTTTCAGGCCGATGGGGGTGAAACTTACTCTCAATTGCAATCAAGAGTGATACCCAAGTATGAGGAAATTTTAGCCTGTCATTCTAATGACCAGATTGTCATGGTTTGCCATGGCGGTGTCAACCGAATCATCCTTGGGCATCTTTTGGGTATTCCTATCGATAAAATTTTTCGTATTCATCAAGACTACGCGGCGCTTAATATCATTCAATATTATGATAAGGAACCGGTTGTGGAATATATTGGAAATGCAGAACTATTTACCTCCCAAAAGGATGAAATAAAAATTGCCATTCAGTAAAAAGGGTTTTCTTTGAGCTTTCTAGTCAAAATAAAAAATGCCAATGTCTATGTTGGGGGAAATAAGGTTTTAAAGTCTCTGAATTGGTCGATGGGTGAAAAAGAAAACTGGGCGGTTATAGGAAATAATGGCACCGGAAAGACCACTTTTATGAAGCTAATTTTTGGTGAACTCATTCCGGTTTTTGGAGGTGAGGTAAGCTGGTTTGGTAATAAAGAAAGATCTCCTCTGTCGGAGGTAAGAAAAAAAATTGGATATGTGTCTGCAGAATATCAAAGTAACTATGATCGCCCAGCGCTTGGTTGGGAAGTAGTGGCTTCAGGCCATTTTTCATCGATTGGTTTACATGAGGAGGTAACACTCCGGCAAAAAGAAGCAGCCTTCAAATCCATGAATTACCTTGGTATTGGATATTTAGGTAATACATTATACAACCAAATGTCTTATGGAGAAGCGAGAAGAGTTCTGCTAGCTCGCGCTTTGGTACGTCGGACGCGACTAATGATTTTGGACGAACCTTGTGCTGGGTTGGATATGCCTACTCGAGAAACTTTTCTTAAGTCTCTTGAAAAATTGGTACGTAAACGAACGCAGCTGATATACGTCACTCACCGCATAGAAGAAATAATGCCCTGCTTCACCCACGTTTTATATCTGAAAAACGGTAAAGTTTTTAAACAGGGCAGGAAAGAGGTGATGATGAATTCTAAACTTCTCTCTAAGGCGCTAGATTGTTCTGTAATGGTCGAGGAAAACTGTAATCGTTTTTATGCATCGATTTGTCAGTAAAATTAGATACAAACTGCGTCTTCCACGATAGTTACAATTTATGGTAAAATTGGAAAAAACATTGAGGAAGTATTATTATGCGAGTTGCGAGTTTATTCGTGGTGATATTCTGGTTTGCATCGGTTGCGGATACTTGGTCTTTGGATGCGGAGCAGTGGTTTGTTGAAGGTAACCGATTAAGCTCCCAAGGAAAGTTTGAAGAGGCTGCACAGGCTTATCAAAAATCGATTGACCAGAACCCCTTGGCTCCGGTGGCGCATTATAACTTGGGAATTGCCTATAAAAATTTACAGCAATGGGATAGGGCAGCGAGTGTTTTAGAAAAAGCGGTGGAATTGGCGCCTACCAACTTAGATATCCGTCTAACTTTGGGAAATGTTTATAATATGCAGGAACGCTGGAAAGACGCTATTGGTCAACTCAATATTGTGGTTCACCGGCAGCAAAACGATGCTCAGGCTCATGGTAATCTTGGTTGGGCTTATTACAATTATAAAGATGGGCCTCCCTTTAAGCAGATGGTAATCTTAAACCTTTCCAAAGCGGTGGAGTTATTTGGAAAACAGAACCAGCCGCAGGCTGCTGAAGCAACACGAAAAATTCTTGAAGAAGCGCAGTTAAAATTTGGCTATCCAGCTGCCATTCCATAAACAGTAATTTGAGTAAGAGGAGAAAATGGGCAACGCGATTAAAGTCACAACTACACGTAGCGAAAACACACTAATGTTTGCTGTTAAGGATGCCTTGCTCCCTTATGGTAAAAGTATTCCGCTTTCGCAACCGGGTGCGGCAAAACTTCATCCTGTTGCTGAGGTATTAATGGCGGTGCCTGGTGTGGATAGCGCGTGGATCATGGGCAATGAAATCATGGTCACTAAAAAAGTGGATGAAAGATGGGCAACCGTAAAATCCCGCGTTATTGAAGCCATTCGTAAATCCTTACCCAACTCTTAAAACTCTACTTGTTTTTACCGACGTGCGGTAAAAAATTCTTTAAATGCTTTGATTAATGGTAGGTGGTCATTTATTCCCGCCATTTCGCGGATGGAGTGCATTGATAGCATTGGGTTTCCCACATCTACAGTACGGATGCCTAAGTTTGACGCTGTAATAGGACCGATGGTGCTGCCGCATCCTAAATCCGTTCTTACTACAAACTTTTGTACTGGGACCCCCGCCTTTTTACAAATCGTTTCAAACCATGCACTAGAAACTCCTTCCGTCGCATATCTTTGGTTGGAATTACTTTTGATAACAGGCCCACCGTTTAATATCGGCATGTGGTTTGCGTCATGTTTTTCGGTGTAATTGGGATGCGCAGCGTGTGCCATATCGGCGGAAATAAAAAAAGAATTCGCCATCGATCTGAAAAATATTTCTCTTGAGCTTTCAGGATATAGAGTCAATCGTTCCAAAACATTTTTGAGGAAGGGTGACCCGGCACCCTGAGCAGAATCACTACCGACTTCTTCGTGGTCATAAAACGCGATGGCACGTGTCATAGGGTCTTTAGTTTTTGATTCGATCAATGCGATCAAAGATGCATGACAGCTGGCAAGATTATCCAGCCTACCAGAAAAAATAAATTCGCCATGCGCCCCTCCTGTGGAAGCTCGTTGTGAATCATAAAGGGAAAGTTCCATGCTCAAAATATCTGCAGGGCGGCATTTTAATTTTTTTGCTAGCATTTTTTCGAGTAAGCCTTTAGCGGGATTGTTTTTTCCTGTTAGCGAAATAATGGGGGGTAAATGCTTTTGTTTGTTAAGAACCAATCCTTTTTCGTTTACATCACGGTTCAGATGAATGGCCAATTGGGGAATTCGCAGCAGAGGGTCATCGAATCGAACCAATTTGGATAGAGGTTGTTTTTTCCCCTTTATAATGACACGTCCTGCTAATGATAAATCTCTATCTGTCCAGGTGGACAGAAGAACTCCTCCATAAACTTCGATACCAAGTTGCAGATATCCGTTTTTGTCGTATGTGGGATTGGGTTTAAGTTTCAAATTTGGACTGTCTGTATGCGCCCCTATTATTTTGAACCCACTCGCATCTTTAGTTTTCATACCAACTATAAATGCAATCAGGGAAGAATCATTTCGAGTTAGAAAATATTTCCCATTTGGAGTAAGTTCCCATGGGCTGATTTCTTTGAGTTCGGAATATCCTTCATGAAATAAAAGATGTTTCATTTCATCTACCGCATGAAATGGAGTAGGGGATCGATCAATGAAATTTAGCAGGTCTTGAATATTTTTTCGTTCGTTACTCATTAATATCTCCGAACAAAATTATTTTGCCTTGTGGTTGTTTTGTCATCAGGTAAATTTTGTTTTAGCTGATTTCTATAAAATTTGCAAAGGTCTTATAAATCAATTATTTCTAACCTTAGTATCTTTTGGAACAAAAAAACAGATTTAAGAAGTTAGTTTTAGTTTTAGAAAAATTTCTTAATTTAGTAGAATAGAATTTTAATTTTGCGGAGTCAAATGCGAATGGGCTTGTTGATTAATGCAGATTTCAATAAAAAGCTGGATATCAAGCTTTACCGTTTTGATCCGAAAATTAAAGATACCAAATATCATGCGGAAATTTTTTCGGAAATGTTTGTTCAGTTCCCTCAATTTAAAGCTCATGTTGCAGCGCACATCGAAAGAAATTATTGTTTTGTTGTCAACGATGAAGATCATTCAGACCCTAATACCCTCCTCAATACCCTACAGGCTGAAGAAGTTCGAAGATTGAACGAGTGGATTCTCATTCGTAATCAACCAGGAAGATTAGCACGATAACGCTTTGAAACTAATCTCA
>CAYYIR010000157.1:0-2440 GCA_964471995.1 uncultured Nitrospina sp.
ACTTTATATTTACCTCTAAAGTCATTTAATTCCTCAAAAAATACTTGCTCGCCTCCTTCCGACTGCTCTAATTTTTCCCCAAGCCATTGGATACAATCCTCGACTTTATCGAATAAGTAATTCTCAGGTACTAGCCCAGGGACTAAGTTGATGCGCTGTAGCATCCGGTAGGGTTGATTTTTTAGACCTGTTATGACTACAGCAATATTTCTCTTTTCCAAACTTAAAACTACTTCCTCTAAAGCATAAAGCCCTGTTTGGTCAATATAAGGAACGTTCATCATCCGGAAAACAACTACCCGAACATCGGGAAGACTATCAGCCATCGCCTGCAAAGCTGGAGCAAATCCAAAAAATATGGGTCCTGGAAAATGTTTGACATAAATTTTTTCCGCAATGGAATCCGGAATATTTTCTTTCCACCATTGTCTACAATTTTCCTTTATTGGCAAAATCGTTACTTCGCTGCTCAACTGATCACTCATTTGTTTCATAAATAGAATAGACGACAGGATCAATCCAGTGGCAACTGCCTGAATAAGATCTACAAAAACTGTCATACCTAAAACAATCAGCATCACTACTGCATCAGTACGTGGAACTGACTTGATATGACGGAGTCCTTTATAGTCAATAATTCCGATTCCAACAGTAATCAATATCCCAGCTAGCACAGGAATGGGAATTTCTTGGGCGTAGTTTCCCAAACCCAGCAACGTACCAAGAAGAAGAACTCCGTGAGCCACACCCGAAAGAGGTGTCTGACCTCCGGCATTAATGTTTACTATTGTTCTCATTGTTGCCCCGGCACCTGGCAACCCACCTATACACCCAGCAATAATATTTCCGATTCCCTGCCCTACTAATTCACGATTACTATGGTGTTTTGTCTTAGTAATGTTATCAGCAATTACCGATGTCAATAATGAATCTATCGCTCCCAATAATGCAAGGGTCAGAGCAAGTTCAACAATTAAGGTTATATCAGTTGCATGAATATTGACTATAGCCCCTAGGTTTAATTCAGGCAGGCTGGTGGGTATAGGCCCTATGACTGGCACCTCCAGCCCCATCGAAGCTGTAACAATGGTCATAGAAATAAGTGCAACTAATGTACTGGGGACTGCTTTGGTGAACCTGGGAAATAAATATATTATCGCAATAGTGGAACTGGAAATAAGCACTGCCTCCCAGTTTATTAGAGGGATTGCGTCGGGTATATGGGTTATAACATCTAGAACCTTTTTGGGTGAAGCTTGGCCAAGGAAAGGAAAGATTTGAAGGAGAATGATTATGCCACCAATCCCGGACATGAAACCTGAAACAACGGGATATGGAATATATTTTATATAGGCACCCAGCTGAAGTAATCCAAAAAGAATTTGCACAATTCCAGCTAAAACAAAAATACAAATAATGAAGCCCATTCCGGCCTCCAGGCTTCCATATCCTTCAATTGCCTTAGCAATTACTAACGCAGAAATAACTGTCATCGGTCCTGTCGGACCACTGACCTGGGTTGATGTTCCTCCAAAAATGGCAGCAAAAATACCAATGGCGATTGCCCCATAAAGTCCTGCGACGGGTCCAGCGCCGGACTGAACTCCAAACGCTAAGGCTAAAGGAAGTGCTACAACCCCTGCTGTTATGCCACCAAAGACATCACCACGTAAGTTGTTAAAATGCAAATTATAAATTAGTTTCATAAAGCTTTAGTCTTTCTTGTTAGTTTATCCAATCATTGGAAACTGTATTGGCAATAAATTCTCAGTATAAAAAATGGTAAATGGAAGAACTATAATAGTTTTTGTTGGTTGAAAAATCCAAGAGAGTCCTCAATAATCGAATCTATACAGGATAATAATCCATGGTCACTATCGAGTTCCTTTAGCGAACAAAACGATTTTTTCCTGACAAAGTTCCTAGACTCCTCTATATCTATAGTCTCATCGTGCAGGCCATGTACAATAAAGGTTGGAATTTTACGATCTAAGGGCAGGCTTTCCCAAGTTTCTGCATCTCGAAATAAATAGGTATTCAAACGCACTTCTTTATTGTAGCGATAATGAAATACCGGGATCAATTCATCCGTCGTTTTTGATATATCCAATTTTTTTCTCCAGCGATTCAGAAAATTGAAACCGGGTGCCATAAGAAATAACGCTTGAACCGATTCTCTGGTTTGAGCAATCAGACTGGCTAAATACCCTCCCATACTGCTTCCAATTAAGCCAAAACTTTTGTCTTTATTCTTATCAATGATTCCCTGAACCAATTCTATTTGACCGGTTAAGGTTAAATTTTCGAAATCACCCTGCTGCAAATCAGGAACATGAATTGATATACCCAATTCATCAAACCGTTTTTTAAAAGCCTTGGCTTTATTTGAACCGGGACCCGAGGCAAAACCATGCAGGTAGATAAATTCAGTCATGATGTT
>CAYYIR010000157.1:2540-4929 GCA_964471995.1 uncultured Nitrospina sp.
TCAAAAGCGATGGTAAAAATCATCAAAGGATAGTTTTTTCCTACCAAAGCCAAGACCATAAACGAAAGATTTGATACAGCCTGAAAAACTCCAAAAATCAACAGGGAATTGAACAAACGCAATCGAGCCATGAGAACCCCTCCAAAAAGGGCTCCAATAATGGTAGAGGCCAGACCCATCCCTTTATTTATAGCCCCAACCTCAGCAACAGAAAAATGGACACCGCGTATAAGAAAAGTTGTAGTCAAGCTGCCAGCAAAGGCATCTCCCAGTTTATAGAGAACAATCAACGCCAATAACGCCCAGGCACCGGGGCGGGAAAAAAATTCAGAAAAAGGATCCAGAACAGCTTCTCTAATTGATGCAGGTGGGACACCAATGTCATCAGGTTCGGGCCCAAACCAAACAGCCATAACCCCAATACCCATTAATAAAGCCATGATCATATAGGTGGTTTCCCAACCTAAATAATCGGAGAGTATCAAGGCCAATGCCCCTGAGACCAGCATGGCAACCCGATAACCTGTTACAGAAACCCCGGCACCCAATCCCCGTTCGGGCTCTTTAAGAACCTCCGTTCGATAGGCATCAATTGCAACATCCTGAGAGGCTGAAACAAAGCTAAGACACAATGCTAAAAATGCCAGGAGCCATAAAGCATTTTTAGGTGAAGAGACACTCATCCCAAAAATAATTCCAATCAAACCAAACTGACAAAGAAGTATCCAGCCTCTACGCCTACCCAAAATGGGAACTACAAACCGGTCCATAATAGGAGACCAAAAAAACTTTAGCGTGTAGGGAAGGCCAACTAGGCTAAACAGCCCTATGGTCTTGATATCGACCCCTTCAACAGTAAGCCACGCTTGCAAAGTTCCACCGGACAATGCCAGGGGAAGCCCGGAAGAGAACCCAAGGAAAAGAACGGCCCCCACTCTTTTATTAAAAATATGGTCCATATAATCCTTTTATTTCAATTATTTAGTCTATTTTCTTTAAGGTTTTCATTTAATCTTTTTAGGTAAAGATTTATGCCCAAATAAATAATAGTAAGCAAAATATTTTACATTTAATATATCCCAAAAAACCTTGCTAGGGGGTTATTATAAAAACATAAGTCCCTGAAAGACCTATAACAAAATCCTCATGTTTTTATAGTTTTGCAAAAGGACGCTAAATAATTGTTTTCTTATAACTATTTTTAGTTTTATTCCGATAAATTAAAGAAATAAGTGCCCAAATATCAAACAGAGAATTCAACCGAATTTCAAATTGAAAGCCCAAACCAGAGGCCGCCTAATTGACTAAAGTTACGGGAAAAAATAGAAAAAAACCTAAAAAGTTTCGAGACCTTTTAAAAATTTAACAAATGGAAGAACAAAGCATAAAAGAAGATATTAATCTGTTTGATTAAGAATTATTTTTTTATAAAATCTAAATTAATTCATTGACCCTTAGGTTGCAAGAGCAAAGCATAAATGGAAACACCTGAAAACATTACACCCGTCTCTGATGGTTCGGACTCGAAAGAAGTTCAAACTCCTAAGGACCAATCCTCAAAGCTACCTCAAGAGCAAGTCAAAAAGGTTGGAAAAAAACTTAAAAACACCGAAGAAAAAAGTATTTTGTCTGATGAAGATAACCTTTCTTATAACCGGCAAGCCTTTCTAAGATTTAACAGATTCAAAATTGATCGCACGTTGGTTACATTATCTGAAATTGACCGAACTATTTTCCGGATAGCTCCTCGCCTGCTACATGTCCATCAGGAAGGGTTACCTGGTTATTTTGAGGGCAACCCACCCTGCGGAATACATAATTTTAGGTTGGACAAGGAAGCCCAGCATGCAATGGAAAAAATGTTCCCGGATGTGATAATACGTAGAAACCCTGAACTAAAACCTGTAATTCATACCGCCCTTCTAATGGGCAGCGTAGGTTCCATAGCACAAACGAAAAAATCTGATTTGGATTACACTCTTTTAGTAGATAAAAAAGACTTTACCGAAGAAAGTATGAAGCTTTTTCAGAAAAAGCTGAACCTAATCGAGCAGTGGACTTGGGATAATTATAATCTGGAAACCCATTTCTTTATAAATGACCACGAAGAAGTTAAAAATAATATCTTTGGGGAAAGTGATAGTGAAAGCACTGGCTCGGCCTTAGCAAAGCTTTTGAAGGAAGAAATGTACCGAACCATGATTATAGTGACAGGCAAGGTGCCCTTCTGGCTGATCTCACCCGTAGAAAGTGATGATGACAAATATGACGAACTCTTTCAAAAAATCCTAAATGGTGAAACTCTATTAAAAAAAGAAGAGTTTATAGACATGGGAAATGTAGATGACATTTCTCTAGGAGAGTTCTTTGGGGGCTCCGTCTGGGCCTT
>CAYYIR010000158.1:0-4913 GCA_964471995.1 uncultured Nitrospina sp.
GGAATGTAGCTGAAAACGGAGAAACAGTAGTGGCGTTAATCGATAACGATCGGGTAACCCTAAAACGTTTCTATCGCGAGGGCGATCGGATACGTCTGCAGCCGTCACATCCGAATATGAAACCCATCTTTGTTAGAGAAGGTGACTTCTCTATCCAAGGCGTTGTCATTAGCGTACTCAGAAAGTTTGACCGTTAATAATAAAAAATAATTAAAACCTTGTTGCAGAGCCAGAAAAATCTTGAACAGTATAAAAAATGTGAATCTATCATCTGCGGAAGTACTCCATATAGATATGGATGCGTTTTTCGTGTCTGTCGAAGAAGTTCTGGATCCATCTTTAAAAGGTAAGCCTGTGGTAGTAGGAGGTATTGATGACCCCGCCACTAATAAGGAAAATGATGCAATAGTTCATCAAGCCAAGAAGCCATTGGTTCGTGCAAACAAGGCATTATCAGTTTCAACCCCCACTAGAGGGGTGGTTGCTGCGGCATCCTATGCGGCAAGAAAATATGGTATTTACTCTGCCATGCCAATCTCGAGAGCCAAACGACTTTGCCCACATGCTATTTTTTTACGTGGTTCCTACCGACTCTACAGCAAATATTCGGCTAAAATATTCGAGATTCTTAGAGGATATTCCCCTCTGGTTGAGCCTGTGTCTATCGATGAAGCTTTTGTCGATTTAACAGGCTGCGTAAAATTACACGGCCCGGTTTTCAAAGCAGCGGAAATGATTCGCAATGAAATTAAAGATCAGTTAGGACTTAATGCCTCTATCGGTATTGCCGCCAACAAGCTTATGGCAAAAATAGCTTCCGCCTACTGCAAGCCTAATGGCATGCTGTGGATAGCTCCGGGTAGCGAACAACGGTTTCTAACGCCACTTCCTATAAAATGCATTCCTGGGATCGGACCAAAAGGTGTTGCCCAGTTGAATCGTATAGGTGTTCAAACTGCGGGTGATCTTGCATGCTTGCCGCTAGAATTGCTTGAAGAACTTTATGGGAAATGGGGCACATCACTTTACCGTAAAGCAAGAGGGATAAGTAAAAATCCGGTCATTGCAGAAACTGAAGATCCACGTTCAATCAGTCGAGAAACAACTCTCAATACAGACTCTATTGATCTACTTTTTCTCGAGTCAACACTCAGTTATCTGACAGAAAAATCTGCGGCGCAACTTCGCGTTAGCAAATTGTTTGCCAAGACTATTACGTTAAAGTTGAGATACTCTAATTTCAAGACAGTGACCCGATCGCAAACCCTCAGTTCGCCGACAGCAGCTGATTACGAGCTTTTTAAGACTGCCAGGAAATTGTTCCGCAACACTTTTAACGGCAAGATACGGATACGTCTGATTGGGGTTTCCCTCACTTCTTTAACGGCGCATCCTTACCATCAGGAAAGTTTGTTTGATCCGAAAGATCGCAAACGCTGGGACGAGCTTTATCACGGAATCGACCGAATCCGAAAAAAATATGGGTTCACCTCCATTATTCGAGCGGCTAGCTCCGATAAGATCAGAGATAAATAAGTTAGAACATAATGAAGAGAAGTAATACTATCACGTTTTTAAAAATATTTTTATCACTCCAAAATGCATCTAAAAAATATTAGAAAAGAGTTTCCTGTCACGGAGGAAATTATTTTTTTTGATCATGCAAGGGTGGCCCCTTTACCAGAACGAGTGAGAAAAGTGGTACATGCATTTATCAATGATGCAACTCGATTTGGAACCGCTCACTACGAAACTTGGATGCTGGAGTTGGAGCAAACTCGAAAAAAATTCGCACAACTCATCAATGCCAATCTGAATGAAGTCGCTTTTGTTAAAAATACTTCGGAAGGTATCTCTATTGTTGCAAATGGTTTCGACTGGCAACCCGGTGACAATGTGGTTATTCCCGATATTGAGTTTCCTGCCAATGTTTATCCCTGGTGGAATCTGAAAAAAAGGGGTGTCGAAACGCGCATGGTTAAGGCTGTTAAAGGTAAAGTGCTGTTCGATGATCTGATCAAAAAAATCGATAGCAGGACACGGATACTTTCCATCAGTTCGGTACAATGCAATACCGGATTTAGAAGCGACCTCAATCGCATAGGAACTTTCTGTAAAGAAAAAGGAGTCCTATTTTTTGTCGATGCAATACAGAGCCTCGGTGTGCTTCCTATGGATGTTAAAAAAGACCATATCGATTTTCTATCAGCAGATGGACATAAATGGATGCTAAGCATTGAAGGGCTGGGTGGATTTTATATCTCCCAGGAGGCGATAGATAAAATTCATCCTGTAACCATGGGATGGGGAAATGTTGTTAATGCTGAGAATTTTATGAGTTATGATTTTACTCTAAAAAAAGATGCTAAAAAATTTGAGGAGGGAACGCCTAACACAATCAGTGTGCACGCTTTTGGAGCGGCGCTGGGATTATTATTAGAAACAGGTATCGAAAATATTGAAAAACGTGTTATAGGTCTTGGTGATTGCATCATCCATGAATTGAACAAACGAAATATTAAAATTTACAGTTCTATCCAATTGCCGGAACGCTCTGGAAATATTTCGTTTGTTCTAGACAAAGACATCAATAAACTATATTCGTTTATGCTGGAGAATAAGGTAAAACTTACCGTACGCGATGGATTAGTACGCTTTTCCCCACATTTTTATAACCATGAAGATGAAATTTTAAAAGTTTTTGATCTATTGGATTGGTACTTAAAAAAATAGAATCTAGTATGAGGCAGTAATTCTATACTCCAGACAATCGTATAACTAAACTTTTCAGTTTTTCTTTTGTTTCAATGTGGCGAGCAAGTTTGGCCGCATCTTCTTTGGAATCAAACCGGTCTACCTGAACATGGTAGATTTTTTTGACATCACGAGTAATGAAGGTATCATAGCCTTTCTTTTTTAATGACCGCTCCATCTTCTTTGCATAGGTTTTATTTTTATAAGCCCCTACCTGAATCGTATATACTGTCGGGTCAAGCTGTTTCAAGGGAGATATTTCCGATTGATTAGTCTCGTTTAGGATCGTTGTCTCGGCTGAGGCTAGCTCACCAGAAAAATCACGCAACTCTGCCTCTTCATCGAGAATTACAGCTTCTTGCCACTCGGCTTTAAGCTGCTGTAGTTCTTCAATTTTTTTCAAGTCCTTGGTAGCTTTTTTCGCAATTACTGGTTTCTCAAATTGGGTGTCTTTATCTGCCTCACTGGGTTTTTTAATCAAAGCTGTCAGCTTATCTAACATATTAGAGGTCATACGACTCAAATTAAATTTGTTTGTAACCAACTCGATTGGTGCAAAAATAGCTGCGGTAATCCCTGTAGGAATTTTACCCATTCCTGCGATGTCCTGTTCAGTTTGTTCGGCCCGCCATAGAATTTCACCGTTTCTTGTGTCCACCATTTCAATGGAAACACCCAATTCAATGGACGAGTGAACTATAAAATATGACCGCTCAACTTTATTAATACGACCAAAAACAATTGCATCCACCCCCAAAATTTCACCAAATTTCATAGGATTAATAGTGAGAAAAGTGGAGGGGTCCGTTAAATTATTTTGTTTTAAAAGATCATCTACAACATAACGTTCTAGCAATCTGAAATTTGATTGTTTTAGATTGGCATACAATCCTTGGCGAAACATTTTTGCCATGTCCTTTTGTCCCGGGTCACTCGTTTCTATAGGAAGAATCGCTACCGTGTGATGCTTCGAAAGAATCTTCAAGTTACCCGAGACCTTAGTTTGCAAATCAGTAGCACAAGAGGAAACCGTTAAGGCTAAAAAACTAACCAAAAAGCTTTGCAAAAATTTGCTGTAAAGATTGTTATGCATAAATTAGTTAAGGGATGACTTTTCTATCTGAGCCATTCCATTTTTATAAAATCGTTTACCCTCTAAACCTTTCGAGTTTCTTAAAGTTCCAATTATTAGGGCACTCGATATTTCGTCCGTTTCCTGTACAATATAACTGCCCGAATACATCCCTGGGTTTATCTCTCTTAATGGAATGTTCGATTTCCAGTTTCCAATTCCAAATGTACCCTTTAAGCCAGGATCGCCTTTGATGTTTACATAGATCCGGTCTTTAGGCTTAAGCTTTTGATTGGGTTTTAGGTTGGTTTCTATGCTTGTAATTTTCGGCAATCGTACCCCCCCCTTCCAAATATCAGCAGGGTCAGGAATTTCTTTTATCACACCTATTGAAAACATCTCAGCGGTTTTAAAAAGAGCCTGTTGGACTTTTGCGTTCTCCACTTGATCTTGAATAATTTCCACAATGGTTGGAGAAAGTATTCCAGAATAAGTTCTTTCGGTGTGTTCTGTTTCCCAGAGTATTTCACCCGTTCTTAAATCCACCATTTCTATTTTGGCTTTAATTGAGGTTTCGGCGTGAATTCCCCCTGTAAAATTACTAGTTTCGAGGACCCGACCCTTAATGACCGCATCCGTACCGAGGATCTCCCTGAGTCTTTCTGGGCTGAGTTCAAGTACTTTCTTGAATTTTTTCATTCCAGCCCCCTGCAGTTTTTTATCAACGTTTTCCAATGGCATATCCAAATAACCCAAATAACTAAAGTAATTGAAAAAACATTTTCGAAAAACTCTGTGTACAGAGACGCCTTCTGGTGTAGGACCAGCAAGGGTGAAAGGTAAAATGGCTACAGTTTTAGGGTGGATGTTGGGATGATTGAGGTTTTTACGAACTTCCACTTCAACCGTTCCGCAACCGCCAAAAAGTAGGCTTAAGAGAACAGTAAAAAAGAATATTTTTCGCAGAAACAAGTTTTGACTCACGCTGATCCCGTTTAACATAAATTATTGAATAAATTGAACTTTCTCCGATTATCGGGATACTTCCACTATATGAAATCACCCTAAATTTGTCAATATTTTAAAA
>CAYYIR010000159.1:0-4909 GCA_964471995.1 uncultured Nitrospina sp.
AAATGTTGGGCTCCGATGGTCTTTCCGGCCTGAATAAATCTGTCTAGGACATTATCTTCAGAACCTTGGAACACATCTATCTTCAGATTTTTAGCGATTTCAATGAGAGGCGCTTCTGTTTTTGCCTGGGTTGTAGCAAGTTGAATTCGATCAATTTCTGGAACCTCTTGTAATCGATTGATGATATGCTCAAGAATAGAAAGCCCTGAAAGCAGATGGGAACTCTTCCCCGGTAAGCGAGTTGACCCCATCCTAGCTTGAATAATTGCTGCAACCATGATTCCTGAAATTAAAATAATTTGGGTGCGGCTATTGTAACCTTTTGAAAGTTATTTGTAATGTCGAAAAAATTAAAATCGTTGATCCGGCCTCCAAAACTGAATCTAGGAGATCAAGTTGGTGTGGTGACTCCGGCAGGACCGGTAGATAAAAAACAATTGCAAAAAGGTTTGGATGTTATTTCTGATATGGGGTTCCAACCAATCTTGGGGAAATATGTTTATACTCAGTCACGGTTTTTTGCTGGTACCGATTTGCAGCGAGCAAAAGATGTTATGGATATGGTCCACAACCCTGAAATTAAAGCAATTTTTTGTGCACGTGGTGGATATGGGACAAATCGGATTCTTGAACATTTAGATGCCAAGGCGATTCGAGCTCATGCAAAAATTTTTGTCGGGTCCAGCGATATTACGTTGCTACTTCATTATCTATATCTTCATTGCGGCTTGGTAGGCTTTCATGGTCCGATGGTTGCAGGTAGTTTTGGTCGGACTCCAATGAAACAATCGCGGGAACAATTCAAAAATATTTTGATGGGAAAGCCATCCTCTCTTTTTTGTCGAAAGGCCAAAGTATTTGCAAAAGGATCTGCAACGGGGAAAATTACGGGTGGTTGTTTAACCCTTCTTTGCCGGTCTCTGGGCACTCCTTATGATATAAAAACTTATAACCGCATTCTTTTTATAGAAGATGTAGGCGAGCCCTTTTATAAACTGGATGGTATGTTGTGGCAATTGAAAGCAGCAGGAAAGTTTAAAGGTGTACGGGGAATTATTTTTGGTGAAATGGTCAACTGCAATCCACAAAAACCTGGGGATGGAAAGCTGGAAGACATCCTATCCGATTTATTTCCAAAACCCGATATACCAATTCTGACCTATTGCCCTATAGGTCATAGTAATGAAATCTGGACACTTCCCTTCGAAACCCAAGCAACACTAGACACGTCGATAAAAACCTTGAAACTGAAAAGCTGCGGAGTCAAGTAAGACGGACGCAAACACCTTTTTCCTGCAGGTAACGTTTGGTTTCTTCAATGGTAAATTCCTTGAAGTGAAAAATTGAAGCAGCTAAAATTGCGTCGGCTTTACCTTGGTCTAGCCCTTGGTAAAGATGTTCCAAAGTTCCTGCCCCTCCTGATGCTATTACTGGAATGGTTACGGATTCTGAAACAAAACGATTTAATTCTAGATCGTATCCTGTTTTTGTCCCATCTCGGTCCATGCTGGTTAACAAAATTTCACCGGCGCCGTAGTTTTGCATCAGGCGAGCCCATTTAACTGCATTGATAGCCGTTGGGGTTCTTCCACCATGGATAAAAACCTCCCAAGACAGGGTTGTGCTATTTTCATCCAACAGTAAATCAGGGTGAGCATTGGCCCAATTGGGTATAGAGGTTTTGCTAACTGCTACCTTAATCTGTTTGGCATCAATTGCCACGACAATACATTGACTACCAAAACACTTTGCGGCTTTTTGGACAAAGGCAGGATCTTTAACGGCGGCTGAGTTGATAGCAACTTTATCGGCCCCCGCTTTTAAAAGATTTCGAATATCTTCTAAAGTGCGAACGCCTCCACCTACTGTCAAGGGCATAAAAACTTGTTCTGCCGTTCTGGCGACTACATCCAGGATTATATTTCGCTTTTCATGGGAGGCGGTAATGTCCAAAAAGGTAAGTTCGTCAGCACCTTCTTTTTCATAAGCTGCAGCAACTTCTACAGGGTCGCCCGCATCACGCAAATTTACAAAATTTACCCCCTTGACCACGCGGCCATCTTTAACGTCAAGACAGGGTATGATGCGTTTAACCAGCATAATTACTAAACCATACTTTTGGCATCACGATAAGACAGAGTTTTATCGTAAAGTGCTTTTCCAATTATGACACCTTCTACACCTGAAGTTTCAAGCTTTTTTAGATTTTGAATATCTTCAAGGCGACTGACTCCTCCAGATGCGATAACAGGTAATTGAGCTGCTTCTGAAAACTCTTGGATACTTTCAAGGTTGGGACCTTGAAGCATTCCATCACGGCTAATATCTGTAAATATAAATCCGGCAATACCATAACCACGCATTTTAATGGCAAGATCTGTTGCTTTTTGTTCAGAGACTTCCACCCAGCCTTTAACGGCGACTAATCCGTCGCGGGCATCAATACCAACTATTATTTTCCCTGGAAACTTTTTACAGGCCTGTTCCACAAACTCAGGTTCTTTTTGAGCAATGGTTCCTAAAATAACCCGGTAAACTCCAGCGTTCACATATTCTTCAATCACTGAAAGAGTACGAATGCCTCCCCCGACCTGAATATCAACAGAACTGCTATAAATGATTTCCTTTACAATTTTTGAATTTTTAGGGCAACCCTCAAAGGCCCCGTCTAAATCAACAACGTGAATAAGTTGTGCGCCTTCTTCATCCCAATGACTGGCCATTTCCTGAGGACGATCAGAATAAATCGTTTCCTGATTAGCCTTCCCCTGGGAAAGGCGTACACACTTACCATTTTTTATATCTACTGCAGGTATAATTTTCATTAAAGCTCTTGAGTTTATTTTTTATAAAGGCAGATATTAGCAAATTTTAAAGATAACCTCGAATAATTATAGCTTTGGAAGCTATTATAGTTTGTAAATGAATGAGCAAGAATTAATTGAACTTGCCTGATTGCTAATTTTACCCTTAGCGTTATATAATCTCCTTCCTTATATGGGGTATTCCTTCCCCCAACTTCATATTGGAAAATTGGATTAGGTACATGACTTTTAAAATTGAGAAATCGGATTTGGAAGGGGTATTAATAATCAAACCGGCTGTCCATATCGATCTCCGAGGAAGGTTTTTTGAAAGCTTCCAAAAACAAAGATATAAGGAATTAGGAATAACAGAAGAGTTCGTTCAGGACAACCAGTCTGTTTCCCAACAGCATACCATTCGTGGACTCCACTATAGAGAGGGGCCTGGGCAATCAAAGCTGGTGAGGGTTATTCGAGGCGAGGTTTTTGATGTGGTGGTAGACATTCGAAAAAACTCTTCTACTTTTGGCCAGTGGAGGGGATATACACTTTCAGATTCGAACTATCTTCAAATTTATATCCCAGCGGGATTTGCTCACGGCTTTTGTGTTCTCAGCGATTCAGCGGAATTTTTATATAAGGTTTCAGAATATTATGCTGCAGAAAAAGAAAAGGGCATTTTGTGGGATGATCCAGACATTGGAATTGAATGGCCTACTTCGAATCCAGTCCTTTCCGAGAAGGATAAATGCAATCCCGCATTAAGAGATCTGTAAAGAGCCAGGAAAATCGAGGCAAATTAAGTTTTGCTGGTTACAAGTTTTTTGAATTCGTTGTAAGCTTTACCCACAGTCTCTTCAATATCAAGTTCCGAGTCACTCTCTATATTTGAAATGTTTTTTACTAAAGTCTCATCTAAACTGTTTTTCAGCTGTTTTTCAAAATTTGCAGATCCCATTTCATTTTTGTAAAGGGTTAAAATTTCTTCAGCTATGGTTTTACCAGGTTTACTATCCAATATTTTGTCGTAGTCAAAACCCTTTTTTTCTCCAAACTCTAACAAACGATTAACTTTACCAGACATTTTTTCGTAGTTGTCTTCACCAATGGTGTTGTGAACGGATTTTGCAAAAACAGGGAGAAGGCATTCGGGTAAATCTAATTTTCTTATGTCTTTCCATATCAAATTCTGTAGGAAAAAACGCCCAACATGCTCCTTTCTTTGATCTCGATCTTTCTTTTTCATCCTCCTTTTCGTCCGAGCTTGTTCTCTACCTGAATCACTTTCAGCAGAAGATGAAGTTCCTTTATTCAGAAGCTGGGTAAACATGGCTTGGGTGTTCGATTCAGACAGCTTGAACTGCTCGTCAAGGGTGAGGTCGGAATTATCCGAAGCGATTTTTAAAATTTTAAAAATGATATCTTGCCTTAAAGTATCGCTCATTCGATATTGTACTAATAAGGGTTTAAGGTAATTGACTTATTTAGTATGGATTGACGAATAATATTGTTAGCTTTCTTTTCGGCTGTTCAGGCTGTTATACGAGTTCTTTTAGAGAAAATCCTATCATAAATTTTTAGAAATAAACAATATCCCCCCTTTCCAAGCCACATAAGGCATTGAAAAAATTTGGTTTAAAGGTTTTCTATTCTTTCCTGATTTTTTCTTATGTTTACATGTGCCTCTGCCGATAACAATATAGAGAGAAAAAAGATTATTAGCAATTGAAACGAATTTTATCATGACACTTGAAATCCCAGACATAAATCTGAAGAGACCTCTGAGAGAGGAGCGCACTAGTAATGCTTCTGTGAGTGCTTCTGTTTCAAGCGAATTAAATATCAGGACTCAGGAAGGGGATCTTGTAAATCTTTCTTTCTCAAATGAACAGTCCGTGCAAGAATCGAGCACTCAATCTAAATTACAAGACTATCGATCGCTTCAAGAAATCAGTACCGTTGCTCAGGCTGCCTCTAGTTACTCCATTTCTGTGCAAGGAGATTTAAACGAAGAGGAGTTGGCTGCAATCAATAAACTCGCTGCAGATATTACACCCATTGCCAGTGAATTTTTTACAAATGCAGTATTTGATTTTGAAAACTCC
>CAYYIR010000160.1:0-4896 GCA_964471995.1 uncultured Nitrospina sp.
CCTGCATTGGTAAATAGTAATGTTGGATCGTTTTTAGGAACCAGTGGATAACTAGCTACAACAGTATGTTGGCGGTCTTTAAAATACTGCAGAAATTTATTGCGAAGTTCTTGGCCTGTCATAAATATTTTTTAGAATGAATTAAACAATACCTGCCTTGAGTATGTCATGCAGATGAATGACTCCTGCTATTTCATTTTCATTAGAAACGATCAAGGATGTTATGGAATGTTCTTCCATTACCTGGACTGCTTTTGCGGCAAGAGTTTCTTGGGTGATAGTTTTGGGTTTTTTTGCCATCATATTCGACGCGTTTAGTTTGGAGATATCTTTATTTTTTTCCATCAATCTTCTAAGATCTCCATCCGTTACCATGCCTTTCAATTTTCCACTTTGATCGGTAACTATTGTCATACCGAGTCTTTTTTTGGACATCTCAGCAATTACTTCTTTAGCTCCCGAATTTTCAAAAACTGTTGGTATGTCATCACCGACGTGCATAAGATCAGCAACGGTGGTCAGTAGCCGCCGGCCTAAGGTGCCGCCCGGATGGTTCTGAGCAAAGTCTTCTTCTTGAATCCCTCTCAGTCCCATGAAAGCTACAGCTAAAGCGTCTCCTAAAGCCAAGGTGGCTGTAGTACTCGCTGTCGGGACTAAATCTATTGAGCAGGCTTCCTCCTGAACACCGACATTTAAAACATAATCGCTGCATTTTGCGAGGGTTGATTTTGGTTTTCCTGTTACAGCGACCAAGGTACAGTTGATTCTTTTAAAGGAAGGAAGGAGTTTTAAAACCTCTTCTGTTTCTCCGCTGTTGGAAATTGCAATCACAGTGTCGTTTTCAACTATCATGCCTAAGTCGCCGTGGCTGGCCTCTGCTGCATGGATAAATAGTGTTGGTAAACCCAAGCTCGAAAAGGTAGAGGCTATTTTTTTTCCTATAATTCCGGATTTGCCCATACCGGTAATGATCAGATGTTGACATTTGTCAATATGATGGACAATATTTACAAAATCATCATTGACTCGTTCCACCAGTCCTGCCACAGCTTCACTTTCAATTTTTAAAGCTCTACGAGCTATATCGATGATTTTTTGATCCGAAGATGAATTCTTAACAACACGCATAGTTTAAAACTGCCGAGGTTAGGCCTTTTAATTCAATAGTTTTATGTATTCAAAAACATACCATCTTATCATAAATGATTAGACACGGTAAAGTTGCGACTTTATACTTGACTCCCAAAAACTTAAGCTGGCTTTTTTATGAATAAAGCGAAATCTCTTTATATAATTGACGGTTCTTCCTATATTTTTCGGGCTTATTTTGGAATCAGGCAGTTTCTTTCTACATCCAAAGGTTTCCCAACCAACGCTCTATATGGTTTTATCAACATGTTACAAAAGGTGGTTAAAGATGAACAACCGGATTTTCTATGCGTTGCTTTTGATAGCAAAGAAAAAACCTTTAGGCATGATATTTATCCTGACTACAAGGCGAACCGGGACGCGCCTCCTGAAGATCTCGCAAAACAATTTCCATATTTTGAACCATTGGTAGAAGCTTACAACATTTCTAGTATTCGTGTTCCCGGGTTTGAAGCTGATGACATCATTGGCACACTGGCTTTAAAAGGTTCTAAGGCGGGTTACCGTGTTGTGATCGTTAGTGGTGATAAAGATATGATGCAATTAGTAAGCCCCGAAGTAGAAATGCTTGACACTATGAAAAATAAAAGGTTTGGAATAAAGGAAGTTGAAGAAAAGTTTGGTGTGCCGCCTGAGAAGGTAATTGAGGTCATGGGTTTAATGGGTGATTCTAGTGATCATATTCCAGGGGTGAAAGGAGTTGGACCCAAAACAGCAACGGAACTCATTCAAAAATATGGATCGATCGACGGATTATACGAAAGTATTGAAGAAATTGAAAAGAAGAAGCTCAAAGAAAAACTAGTGCAGGACAAAGATAAGGCATTGTTGAGTCGCAGATTGGTAACCATCGATACGGAGATGGAACTCAATTGTTCTTTTGAGGATCTTCAAGTACGACCATATAAAAATGAGGATTTAAAAAAGCTCTTTTCTGAGTTTGAGTTTTCTTCCATGTTGTCTGGGTTAGATGATGAGTTAGATGAAAAAGAAAAAACCTCTGAGCCTTTTCATAAAGACTATGAAACGGTATTAACAAAAACGGCTTTCGAGAAATGGGTCAAAAAACTCAAGAAAAATAAGATCTTTGCCTTGGATTTGGAAACGACCAGCTTGCAACCGGTAAAAGCAAGGGCAGTAGGGATTTCTTTCTCATGTCGTTCAGGAGAGGCCTGCTACATACCTCTTGCGCATAGCTATCTGGGGGTTCCTGAACAGCTCGAAATGGAATGGGTGTTCGGAAAACTAAAACCTCTTTTGGAAGACCCTAAAATTAAAAAAGTGGGTCAGAATATAAAGTACGATTATATCGTTTTAAAAAATGAAGGGATTCATCTTCAAGGGATTGTCTTTGACACAATGCTTGCCTCCTATTTATTGAATCCTTCCCGCCGAGGTCACAATATGGATGCGTTGGCCCTGGAACATTTGGGGCACACTACCATTAAGTATAAAGATTTGGTGGGCACCGCCTCCAAGGAAATTGGCTTTGATGAGGTGGAAGTTGAAAGAGCGACCGATTATGCTGCAGAAGATGCAGATGTAACCTGGCGTCTTTATGAAAAGCTTTCTGCTTCTCTGAAGGGCGAGGATTTTAAAATTTTTGAAAAGCTTGAACTGCCTCTCTTAGAAGTTCTCGGAGATATGGAGTTACAGGGAATGGCTTTAGATAAAGGACATCTGCAAAAACTGTCTCGAAGAATTCATGATCAACTCCAAGAGAGGGAGAAAGAGATTTATGACTTGGCTGGTGAACAATTTAATATTAACTCTCCCAAGCAACTGTCGGTAATTTTATTTGAGAAACTGGGTTTGCCCGTTATTAAAAAAACCAAAAGTGGTTACTCCACAGATGTTTCGGTGCTTGAAGAGCTCTCTGCAGAGCATGACCTGCCAGAAGTTATTTTAATTTATAGGCAGTTGGTAAAGCTTAAATCTACTTATGTGGATGCTTTGCAGGAAGAAATATTTAACAAGACAAAACGCGTTCATACTTCTTTCAACCAGTCAGTTGCTGCTACTGGGCGACTGAGTAGTAGCAACCCGAATTTGCAGAATATTCCGATTAGAACAGAATTAGGGCGTGAAATTCGGAAATCTTTTATTGCGGAAAAACGGAATATGCTTTTATCGGCGGATTATTCTCAGGTTGAATTAAGAGTACTAGCCCACTTGTCAGAAGATGAATCACTGATAGATGCATTTTTAAATGGAGAAGATATTCATACACGGACTGCGGTGGAAATATTCGGGACCACGGCCGAACGTCTTGATGCTGAATCGCGACGCATGGCTAAAGCGGTGAATTTTGGAATTGTTTATGGGTTGAGTGCTTTTGGTTTGTCCCGCCAATTGAAAATTTTTCCAAAAGAGGCAAAAAAGTTTATCGATCAGTACTTTCAGTTATATCGGAATGTAAAAAAATACATGGAAGAGACCATTGAAGCGGCTAGGGAAACGGGTTATACCTTGACTTTGATGAACCGAAAGCGGTATTTGCCCGATCTTAACAGTAAAAACAGACAAGCACGGGAAGCGGCCGAGAGGGTTGCCATTAACTCTCCCGTGCAGGGTAGTGCGGCTGATTTGATTAAGCTTGCCATGATTAATCTGGATAGAAAAATCAAACAAAAAAAAATGAAATCAAAAATGATTTTACAGGTCCATGATGAGTTGGTGTTCGAATGTCCCCCCCAAGAGGAAGAAGAAATGCGTGCCCTGGTTAAAAAAGAAATGGAGCAGGTTATTCCCCTCAAAGTTCCTCTTGTTGTCGATATGGGGTGGGGTGAAAACTGGAATGATGCCCACTAATCGATTTTTTTCTTCTAATAAGACCTCTTAGTCAAAATTTTAGGTCAAATTTCTTAATTTTATCTGGTTTAGATGCTACTCTAAGCTATTAATAGCATCTAAGTTATACATATAGAGTTTTATGACTTTATAGAAATTATTGATATAAATGATCAGGAGATATTCCATTGAATTTTATAAAACGTTTTTTTTCAGGTGTGAAACAGGAAGTTTCTGAGCCTGATAATTTGGTAAAGGTTGATGAGCAGTCAAATACCTCTGAGTCTAATGTAAAGTCAGCACCCTCTTCAGAACCAAATTCAGAAAGGTTTGCCGATGAACCTCCGGTTCCAAGAACGGTTTTGCATGCTCCTGTATTGAATGAAAGTATTTTCCCTGAAGAGTCAGCAGAAATTTTAATTAAAGCGCAACCCTCGCCCACCGGGGACCAATGCATGTTTACTGTTAACCAAGCTTTGATGGATGGTTACTCCTGGTATTTTGATAGTTTTGAAAGCGCCTCGGATTCTGCTCTTGCTGAATCTCTTTTTTCATTGGACGATGTCGAAACCGTGCTTGTTTGTGAGGCGACTGTGACAATCACAAGGAAAGATAAAACACTTGTTGATTGGGTTCCTCTTGCAAAGGAAATAGGAACTGCTATTAGGGGTGTTTTGGGGGAGGGCAGTCTGCTTATTTCTGAAAAAATATTATCCTCAATACCTTCCGAGGAGGCAATACGCGATGGAATTCAAAAGGTTATTGACGAAGAAGTCAACCCTGGAGTAGCAGGGCATGGAGGGCAAATTAATCTGCTTGCTGTAAAGGGAAACTCCGTGACGATTCAGATGGGTGGTGGTTGCCAGGGTTGCAGTGCTGCTGATTTAACTTTAAAGCAGGGTATCCATACTTCTTTTAGAAAGGCAGTGCCTCAGGTAGGTGCTATTTTTGATGAAA
>CAYYIR010000161.1:0-4875 GCA_964471995.1 uncultured Nitrospina sp.
ACAACATTAGTGATGAAGGAATCATTGCTATTGTTAATTCTGAAAACTTCAAAAATCTGACTGATTTAGATATATATGGCAATGTGATTAGTGATGATGGAGTTAAGGCGATAGCCGAATCCACTCACATGTCTAATTTGAAAAAGTTAAGCCTTTATGGAAATCTTGTAGAAGATGATGGTGCTATAGCCATTGCAGAATCAAAAGTTCTATCCAAGCTCAAACATTTATATATTACCTCAAACCGCATTCGCCGTGAAGGGATCGAAGCTTTAAAAAATGCGAAATGTCGAACGCGCCTATGTCACCTCCATGTTGACGATTTGGAGGAATTTTTCTATGAAGAAGATCAGGACTATGATGATGCAGATCTGATAAATAGTTGGGAAGAATTAAAAGCACGTAATGCAGAAAAAGGAGAGCTAGAAGATTGATTTGGATGAGAGCTGAACTCAAGCTGGCGTTTTTTTTCGCGATGGTCGGTCTGTTTTTTTCTGTCGCAATAGTTTCAGGGCTGGCAGATGATCTGAGTTCTGAAGACTATGAAAAGATATTTAAAGATAATCTTCGAAGAGGTGCGCTGAATCTTTCGGGTAAAAAAATAGGAGATAAAGGACTTGATATATTACTAAAACAGGAGTTTTTAGTTGATTTAAAGAAGCTGGATTTGCGTTATAACGAATTAAGCCCACTTGGTGCAAAAATGTTGGCAGGTGCACAGCCTTTTTTAAAGCTGAAAACCTTGGTTTTGAAACATAATTTTTTTGCAGACGAGGGTACCATAGCTCTTGCAAGATCTGAAAGCTTCCCCAAACTAGAGTCTTTACAACTGGGGTGGAATGAGATTAGAGATGCTGGAGCGTTGGCTTTGGTGGAATCTGAAAACTTCCCAAATCTAAAGAAACTGGATTTAAGAGGAAACTTCCTAGCGGATAAAACGAAGAATGCCCTAAGGTCTTCATTTCTCCATCTCAAATCGTTAAGAATTTTCCAATCAGAGTGACTCTATATTTCTGAAAAAGTTTCTGATATAGATAATCAAAACTACGTTTACACCTGAATAATCCCTGATTCTTCATCATAAAAAAATGTATCACCGTCTGGACCACGGTAGGATATTTCTTTTACTTCCCAGATTTGTTTTGCTTTAACATCAGCTTCTGCTGCATGGAATCTGCCATTCTCTTCTCGTTGTAAGAGTAAAAATTTATTATTATTGTTAGAAACGATTTGCCAAATAAAGAAATCACTTTTAACAATTCCTTTTTCATAGTCGATGTTGATTATGTTCATTCCCTCAAACCTTATTTCTTATATATAGGGTTAATAATTTATGTTTGCTGCAATTTCACGGGCTTTTTCTAATGACCTTTTTTTGTTTGCAGTATTGGAGTTTTTCAAAATTCTCCGGGCAAGCTCAACGGTTGCATCATGAGTATTAGTAAGAACTACTCCCTGTTTATCAAAAAACTTTTTTAAGCTGGAAACTTTTAAGCTTAGATGCACTTCAAAATTAGGTCGTTTCTCCTTGGTATCTGAATCTTGATCTATTATATCGTTTATTATATGAATTTCTGGAATCACACCGTTTTTAGTGATATCGATTCCTGATGGAGTAAAATATTTTGAAGTGGTTAATCGCACCCCTGAACCATCACTGATTCGAAAAATCGTCTGCACAGAACCCTTGCCATAGGAGTTTTCTCCCATTATTAGTGCATTGCCGGAATCTCTTAAAGCTCCAGCAACTATTTCCGATGCGCTAGCACTGTATTGGTTAATAAGCACGACCACTGGCATTTTGTGGAGATTTTTTTGATATAAACTTCTATATTCGCGATAATCATCTTTAGAGCGGCCTTGCGTATAAACAACCATTCGCCCTTTAAATAAGAAATGGCTGGCAACTTTTACCGATTGATGGAGTAACCCTCCGGGATTTCCACGCAAGTCTAAAATAACACCTTTTACCTTCTCCTTTTTGGCTTGTAACATATATTTCTTTAGTTGTTTTTCCGTCAGCTTGGAAAAACTGTTTATTTTGAAATATCCAATTTGGTTGTCCAAGTTGTCATACTCTACGCTATTAACTAGGATAATTCTGCGTGTAAGGGTGTGTGTATATTTTCGTTTTTCACTTGGACGATATAAAGTGATGGTGACTTGGGTTTCAGGATGTCCTCTGAGTAGGTCCGCCAACTCCTGAATTTGAAGACCTTTTATGTCTTTTCCATTTACTCTGAGAAAAGAATCATCGGCCAGAATGCCAGCTTCTTTGGCGGGTGAATCATCCATGGTTTTGACTACATAGAGTTGATTGTCTTTCATTGTAATCACCATTCCCAAACCACCGTATTTACCCTCGGTATCGCGCATGGATTTTTGAAAAGCAGATTTATCTAGATACTGTGAATAGTTATCGAGAGAATCCAAAATTCCTCGAATTGCAGCAACCTCAAGGTCTTTTTGGGACAACGAATTTTCCGATTTGGCCTGAATAAAATAATAAATTTTTTGCAATTCATCCATGTTGTGGCTCAAATTGTAATTTAAATTATATTTTATGGTTTTATTGTTAAAAGTAATAGTGCTTCCAGATTGGCTGTTTGTTAGGCCTAAATTTTTGGAGTCAACAATTTTTATCATTTTCTCAATAGCAGCTGTAAAAAGCTTTTTATGGTCGGGAGAGTAAATATATTTTTCTGCTACCAAATCGATAATTTCTTCAAAAATTTCGAGATCATTATTGAAAAAACCCGCATGAGCGATTGAATTAAAATAAGGACTGTAGGGCCTGGTTAGAGGTAATGCCCATAAAAATAAAATTAGTCCTGGTAGTAGAACCCATCTACGCCATGCGCTTATCAATTTTAATTCCATAAAATTTGCTGTGAGGGAAGGTAAATGGTTGATTAAAAGGTATCACTGATATTTTAAAATGTCCTTGAAAATGATTTCCAGATTAGATGTCATAACTTCTACATTTCCTTTACTTATGCTGGGGGTTACTTTTAAAACATCATTAATGATGAGGGTAGGCGTTTCATTAGCTTTGTATTTTTTTGCCAATGCCAGTGCCTTGTCAGCTTTCATTCTTATGCCTGGAGATTGCATTCCTTCTTCCATCTCTTTTTCAATTTTAAACTCCTTGGCAAGAAACCGTATTACCTTCGGCTGAAAAATATTGATGTTTAACTTAAAATTGGTGTCAAACAATTCTTGGGTGAATTCTTCTTCTAAGCCAAGATCGTCTGTAATATAAAATGCCATTGAGGGGTAGGCGGTCTGGTTTCCCCAGTAAATTGGATATTTTTTGTGATGTAACTTATCCTTAAATTTAGCGCGAAGTTTTTTTGATGTTTCTAGGAATCGGTAGCAGTGCCCACAAGAATAATTAAAGAATTCTAGCATTTTAATAGTTTTTGCATGCTTGAGTTTGCTGATATCACCTATTACCTCATAATTCCCTCCGATTTTTTCTTCAGCTGATACCGTACCGGAAAACAAAAAAATGCAAGCTAGGAGTATAGCTGCTACTTGTTTCATGAACTTCTCCTTAAAAAATTTATCTACTGATATTAATGTTTGATTTTTGGCCAATATTTCGTGTAGTTAAATTTTGGACTATGGTTTTTGACATGACATTTTTTACATGCTTTTTTTGCTTGGTTCCCAAAATCCGGCATGGGAGCTGAAGCATGTTTTTTACCTGCACCATGACAAACCTCACATTGGACATTTTTTAATTCTGGTGTATCCAGTTCACTTATAAACCCACCCTGTTCATTGTAACCAACCACGTGACATGGTAGACATTCTGGGTCAAATGCCTTATTGATTTTTCTTAATGTTTTATAGGCTTTACCATGTCTGGAAGAGGACCATTTTTCATGAGCAGCCTTATGACAGTTTTTACAAACGGTATCCCCTGCATACACCGAAACCTTGTCTTTATTGCGTTTGGCCTTAAGGCTCTCAAAAAAAATGGTTTCGACTTTTTTATTATAAATTTCATACAATCTTAGCATCTCAGGGTCATTATTTATACTTGAATCAAGACTAACCATTCGGTGTTTAAAAGAAATCTTGCCTACTTCATTAATACTAATGTGCAACTCTCCCATTTTCTGGCCTCTTGGTGAGGCTTGCACAAAAATTTTATCGATTTTGTTGATGGGTTTCATGTCTACGTTATCTGTTTCGCTGAATATATGTCCATTAATTACAAGATCTACACCATCCTTTTCTAAATATTTTAACGATTTTTCTTTTTCCATATGAGTTAGTAATACAAGAAAATCTATGGATTTTGAATTTTTAATTCGCGAAATTTCCTGCGATACGATTTGATCTGGGTCTGGAATCTTTAAACCGACATGATTCTTTAAGTAAAAAAGGCTGGGATCTACAACCGCAAGGACGGCAACTTTTAGTCCATTTTGAAAATTTTTGATCCGTGATTTTTTTAATGTGAGATTTTCAAGTTTAATATTGCCTGAAACGAATGGGATAGAATGGTGCTTTAAAAACTGAGATCCGTATAATAGATCGCGTTCGCCAAGTGCTACAGCATCATAGTCCATTTTCTCTGTTGCCTTCATTAGTGTTTCGGCTTTCAATTTTCCTTGTCGAGTGGGTTCTTTGAAATGATCACCAGTGTCGACTAGAAGTATGTTGGGATTATCTTTTCTCATGTCTCTAAGGTATTGCATACGGCGTTCAATCCCACCTTGATCTTCCTCTTTTGCGCAGCCGCATGGTTTCAATTCTGCTAAGAGATTCCCAGTATAAATAACAAGAAAGTCCCTTGTTTTATTAGCCTTAGAAGAGGGAAGGTTTGTTGCTTCTGAAATACAAGCAGAAAGTAGCACTAAA
>CAYYIR010000162.1:0-4867 GCA_964471995.1 uncultured Nitrospina sp.
GAGACATCAATAATTCCTTAATTAAAAAATAATGAAATCGTTGCCATTGGGGATCAGTATTTTTTTATATAAGATTGTTTAAACTCTGATTACATTCCTGATTCTATAATCCGATTCAATACGGGGCGATTAAAATATCCATCACCATTATTTGAATGTGAGATGGCGTAGTATACAGGATGTTCCATTGATTTTAAATGGGCCTTGGAGCCAGAAATTTCAATTGTATGCATAAAAGAAGTGATTGGGGTTTTACGGTCTTTCTGCCATGTTTTTCTTGGGTAACCAGATTTATCCAACAAGAAAGCTGGAAGCCTGTATGTGCGCTGGGAATAAAGATAGTCCAACTTCAGCAGGTCTTTATTATCACAGGGGACAGTCTGAAAAAATGTTTCCTGAAAAATTCGATATTGTTCATCCAGAGATACAGGATTCATAAATAACCCTCTTGATTCATGGTAATGCAATAATTTGTCGAACAGTGTTACCGCATCCATTTTTAATAAAAGATGAGTAATAGAAAACCTAAAACGTTTTGAATTATAGAAACGATCAAAAATATCAGCAAATTTTTTCAAGTAGTCGATTTCGTTTGCACCAAGATCTTTGTTAGAAATCAGCTCGTAAGGGGGTGTAGATTGATATTGGTAATCATATAAAGAGATAGAGTCTTTTATTGGAGCACCAGGAAGAAATTTTAAAAAACCCAATTGTAGTTCGTGGGGGCGCAACGATAGAACCTGTCTGAACGAGTGTAATATTTTTTCCATATTTTCACCTGGAAGACCGAAAATAAGATCGCAGTGAAAATGAATTCGATCTTGCTCCACTAGCTTTTTTATAGTGTCAAATAATTTTTGGTTATTTTGTTTTCTGTGGATATTATCCTGGACCGTTATGTCAGTGGTTTGAATCCCAATTTCGAACTGGAACATTCCGGGTGGAACGGTTTGTAAAAATTTTAAAATACTGGGAGTGAGAATATCGCCGACGACTTCAAAATGAAATTCGCAACCGTTAAATTGAGAAAGCCATTTCATAAGATTTTGCATGCGGCTGGGTTTGAGATTAAAAGTACGGTCAACAAATTTAAATTTTTTGACGCCTGCTTTTACTAGATCTTTTATTTGTTTGTTAATGATTTTGTCATCAAAATAGCGAACGGTTTTATCTAGGGCTGAAAGGCAAAACGAGCAAAGGTAAGGGCATCCTCTCGATGTTTCAAAATATACAATACGATTATTAAGTTGCGGGTAATCTTCTTCGATATATGCAGGGCAAAGATCAGGGAGATCCTTCCCATAGGTTTTCCAGCGATTTAAAACCTCTTTTGAAGGGGTTTGTCCCTTGGCAATTATTTTTAAATATTCCAGCCATTTTTTTTCACCTTCACCAGAAATGACAGGGCGATTGATTGATGTTTCAATTTCAAACGATACCTCGGGTCCGCCAATTACAATTTTTAAATTAGGGTTTTGTTTGTGTAGCCTTTCTATTAGTTCGAAACTTTGGTTTCGATTCCAAATATAGATACCTATTCCCAAAATATCCGGTTTGAGTTTTTGGATTTCTGAAGCTATTTTCCATACTGGTTGGTTGATGACAAATTCTTTAATCCAAACGTTTTTGTACCCTGCATTACGAGCTGCATTTCTTAAATATCTCAGCCCTAATGATGAATGAATAAATTTAGCGTTTAAGGTTACCAGTCCTATTGATTGCTGCAAATCAAACCTCGCATACAGGTAAAAGATGTTATTTTCGCCAAAAACCTTTCGAATAGGAAGGATTAATTTATTCGTTTAGATTTAGGGTTAGTAAGATTGACTGTAAAGATAAGATTATGCTGGCTGACAAAATTTACAAAAAAAAGTAGAACGACCCGAATGGATAAGACGAGTTATAGGATGGGAGCATTTTGGACAAGGTTCATTTTCTTTTCCATATACTGAGAGGCTTACTGAAAAATAACCTTGAGATCCACTGGGATCAAAAAAATCTCGCAAGGTGGTACCACCCCTTTTAATACTTTTGGTGAGGATGTCTCGAAGACAGTTAATCCATTTTTCCCATTCAGCCAATGTGATTTTTCCTGATTTTTTTTGTGGGCGTATTCCTGCATGAAAAAGGGATTCGCAAGCATAAATATTTCCCACCCCTGTTACTTTCTGGGAGTTCATAATAAAAGATTTAATGGGAGCGCGACTTTTTCTTGCAAGAACCTTCATGGTTTTGGCATTCATTTTATTGGAGAAAGGATCACAGCCAAGATTATCTATCAAAGGGTGTTTGCCAGATAATGGTACCCATGAAATACTACCGAAGCGTCGGGGGTCTACAAAGTGTAAATAGTTCTTTCCTGAAAACATAAATACGGCATGCGTATGTTTTTCTTGTGGTTCAAAAGTAGATTGCAATGTGATTCTGCCGCTCATCCCTAAATGTAACAGCATGAATCCTTCAGGTACATGAAACAAAAGATACTTGCCTTGCCGGCTGATGTCTTGAACCTCATTGTTGGTTAGCCCTTTTACCAAGGATTCCTGGGGGATAGGAAATCGAAGATCTTTACGAAAAAATTTTACTGCTTGGCAAACTTTGTTTTTAACGAGAGGTAAAAGCGAGCGACGAAGAGTTTCTACTTCAGGTAGTTCGGGCATAGGTTAATAAAAATTTAACCAATCTTTGTTAGTAGGATCTTTTTTTTCAAAACTCGATCAGGAAAAGGTTGGATTTTAAATAAAGTGATTAGATGAAAATTTTAAGAATTTTCATCTTCTTTCTTCTCCGCAGGTTTTTTAGAGATCACCACTTTAGCAGATCGAAGTATTCTTCCATTTAGAGTAAATCCCTTAGAATATTCTTCGATTACCGTATTTTCTTCATGTTCTTCGGATTCCTGCTGGTTTAAAACTTCGTGTAGATTGGGATCGAAAGGTTTTCCAAGTGCTTCGATGGCTTCAACTTTTTGATTTTTAAGGAAATCCTTGAATTGTTTTTGGATCATCTCCACGCCTTCTTTAAGGCTTTCAAGAGTTGCATTGGGTGCTGCCATGGCCCTTTCCAAATTATCTTCTATTTGTAACAGTTCTTTGAGTAAACGTTCATTTGCAAACTGAACAAAATCTTCTTTTTCTTTGGTAAGTCGTTTTTTGAAGTTATCCAGTTCAGCTTTTTCACGAAGGAAGGTATCTTTTTGTTTTAAAATTTCTTCATCCTTCAAGCGAATTTGTTCTTCCAGTTGTTCGAGAGGGCTCAATTCTTTAGCTTCTTCTTTCTTGGCAGGCTCTTCTTCTTCAACAGAATCTTCTTCCAGTTTTTCTTCTAATTCTTCTTCAGGCTCTACCTCATCCTGATCGTTATCCGTCTTCGTTGTCATAAAGCTTTTTTATACTCCTTGATTTTCTGAAATTAATTTTGATACCATTCGCGCGGTGTGATTTACAATTGAGATGATTTTTTTATAGTCCATTCTTTTTGAACCGAATACAGCTAAAGTTCCTACTTTTTCTGTTCCCAGTTGGTAGTTCTGAGCAATCAGGCTGCAATTACCCATTTCTTCTTGTAGGTTTTCTTCACCAATAAGAATGGTCATGCCCTCATGATCCAAGCATAAATCAAGTAGATTTATCAACTTGGTCTTTTCCTCGAGGGTTGTCAATAATGTTTTAATTTTTTCTATATCTTCACTGAACTCGGGTTGATCAAGAAGATTTAAAGCTCCTTGCACCAGTAATTCATTATTGGAATCCTTAAATAATTCTGCAGAAAGGTCATGCGCTTTTTGAGCCAGTTCATTGTAATGGGCTTTTTCGAGCCTCAAACGTCTCAATAGCTCATTCCGAATCCATTTGATTGGTTTTCCACTGAATTCATCATTTAAATAATTAGAAATAGAAGTCAGTTGATCCTGCGTTAAATCGGCGTTTATTGGGAGAATTTTATTTTGCAAGATTCCGTGTTCTGAGAAAAATACAGCCAGGGCAGTCTGGGACGATACTTTTGTAAACTCTATATGCTTGAAGCAGGTGGTTGAGAAACCAGGGAGCATAACCAGTCCTGTTTGCTGGGATCCTGTAGACAAATTATCGCAAGCCTTTTCCAATACACTTTGTAAGTTTTGTTTACCCGGGGTGTATTCAAAAGATCGTGTTTCTGAAAGGATTTCTGCTTCCATTAAGAAATTTTGTGGACGTAAGAGATGGTCTACATAGAAACGGTATCCTTTGTCAGTGGGAATGCGACCGGCAGAGGTATGTGGTTGACTTAAAAAACCATTATTTTCTAATTCGGCCATAGCATTTCTGATTGTTGCTGAACTTAAATGCTTTGGGTGAAATTTCGCAATGGTTTTTGAACCAACCGGTTCCGCACTTTCAATGTATTTGTCGATAATTGCAAGAAGTATCGATTTACTTCGTTCATCGAGAATTGGTGTGTTCATAAAAATCTATTATATATAGTAATTATATTTCTACTTAATCGCTTTAAAGTAAGTTATCAACCCAAAAATTTAATGTCAATACTTTGGGATATTATTAGTTAATAACGGGAACTGAGTTTATACAGGTGTAGAAATGGGTGCAAGATCAGGTTTTTTCTCTACAATTTGTGTGCCGATTCCGTCTTCTGTAAATATTTCCAGTAATAAGGCATGTTGAATTCGTCCATCAACGATATGGGTTTTATTTACGCCAGATTTTAGGGCATCGAGACAGCAATTGACTTTTGGGAGCATGCCATCTTTAATCACTTTTTCTTTGATCATAGACCCAACTTCTTTTTTGGTGAGTCCTGATTGTAGATTACCGGTTTTGTTTTTCACACCTTCTGTATCTGTCATTAGAATAAGTTTTTCAGCTTTAAG
>CAYYIR010000163.1:0-1446 GCA_964471995.1 uncultured Nitrospina sp.
ATTATTTGACTAAAAAATTTATTTAATATTTAAGGTAACCATTAAAATACTCGATATTAATTTTGTATATATTAACTGCCAAAAAAATGGCCCAAATACCTTAGCTGAAAATTAAGTTTTAGCGTAGAAAATCCAATAAGGTGGGTTGTAATATTTGTGCCGTAGAACCCAATGTAGCTTGAAGTGCAAACTCTAGGTTGGCAAGGTCCGAAGCGCTTTTTACAATATCTGCGTCTTCGATTTTAGAAAGTTGGGCAGACTGATTCACCACCTCCTGCTCATGAACAATACCCTTATTATCAACTCGTGACAAACTTGCTCCAATTATTGCTCTCGAATTATTTACAGATTCAAGGCTCGAATCGAGGGTCCCGAGAGAAGCTAATATTGCAGCCGTGTCATTCTTTTTAAGTGCCTCGCTAAGTTTAAACAATGTAGTAAATACATTTTTTCCTCCTCCTAAACCCAAGGTTTCGGCTGTTTCATCCGTACCAATATTTGTTGCTATCGCAACAGTTTTAGAGTCATTAGATTTAATTTGCAAAGATTTTCCAGCACTATTTATTGACGCCGTTACATTCAAACCCGCGCCATTAATTTTATCTAATATATCACCGATTGTATTAGCAGAGCTCAAGGTAACGGTTGCCGATGCAGCACCATTTACAATTTTCACATCATTTAAAATTATGCCATTTCCGCACTCCAAATCGGGTATAAGTGTAGATGCCGTTAAAGTTGCATTCAAATCAAACCCAGTAAGGGTTCCATTCTTTTTTCCTAAAATTCCTAATTCCGCCGCCGTTGTTCCACCCGAAATCTCCGAAATCGTTAATGCTTTTGAAACAACATTATTTGTATCAGTTAATTGTAAGCCTCTTCCATTTGAGGTTATGGATGCCGTTACGTTCACCGATGCATTATTAATTTTCGATATTAATCTTCCAATATTATCTGTTGAGCTAACGGTAATGTTTGCAGTATTTCCTGCTCTGTCCGAAATTGAGAATGTACCTTCGGTGATTCCAATACCACCATTTAAAGAAGACAGGTTTGTGTTCGATGTTATTTGGGGGTTGAGGTCCGTTGCCAAAGCTTTACAACCAGGAATAGCAAAATCTATACTTACGTTATTTGCAACGCCCACCTTAAAAGCTTCGGAGTTTCCAGTGTAAACAGCCCCAGATGCTTCGGAGCTAAAAGGTTTTACTCTAAAATTGGTTCCTGAAAAAATAAATCTGTTTTTAACTTTTGTGTTTGCTGAATCAAACACTTGGGAAATAAGTTGGTCTATTTCTAGAGCTGCAAAATTTCGAGTTTCAGCTGAAGCAACTCCCCCCAATTCACTCACAGACAATTCTTTTGCTCGTATTAAACTTAAATTGATCGAATTAAGCGATGTATCACTCGCTTCAATAAAAATACGATTATTGACAATATTTTTTA
>CAYYIR010000163.1:1546-4826 GCA_964471995.1 uncultured Nitrospina sp.
TAAGCCTGTTGAAACTTGACCATATTAATAAACTCTTCATCTATCGAAACACCTGATTTACTTTCTCTTCGAGTGTTTAACTGCAGTAAAATACCTTCCTGTTGTTCTAAAGTTGCCTGGGTTGAAAAGGATTGGACACCCAAATCACTCACGATGGAGTTGTAAAACTCATTAAATGTAAAGGCCCCGGAACCGCCAGCTATATGTGTAACACTGGTAAAAGACAGCTTAGACTGTAAGCCTATTAAGCTCAATGCATTTGCGCCATCGGAACTTGAATTTAAACCTGCTGCAATTTTACTTGAGTTGGATGCTACATCACTGGAAATAGCAAAATTTTGAGTTGCATTATCTGAAATCGAAAGTTTAAATTTATCTCCTGCTGTGGCCCCGCTCGATATAGATACTGCAAAACCTCCTGCAATATTAAATGTGGAACCTGCTGTAAAACTAAAAGTCCCTGAGGCGGCACCGGTCGTAAGGTTTTTTAAAGTAAAGGTATTTGCGCTTGTAATTGTAATTTCGTATTTATCATTAGAAATAGTCGATGGGTTTCCATTTGTAGCGGTTAATGTTGCAGTACCGGTATTATTTGTATTGATTTCTGTGGTCACAGAAGGTGATTCAAAAAAATTATTACCTGTAGTACCATCTAAGCCAAAACCATTCTGGTGAATATTATTAAACTCTTGTATAAAACCCGTGGCAAGACGGTCAAGCTTGTCTTTTATAGTGGGAATCTCTTTATCGCGCATATCGATCAGGCCTTTTAAAGATCCACCTGTCACAATCTCAGTGACATTAGTGCTGGTTCCACTAAAACCAGAAACCACAATATCTTGAAAACCCCTATTATTTCCATTCAATTGAGTACTTAGATTAAAAGCCTTAGACCGAAGAACAAGTGGGGTCCCATTTTTCAAAGTTAAACTGATCTGTCCATCCATTTCATCAACGACATTAAGATCAATTAACTCCGATAATTCCTTTACCTTTTTATCTCTTTTGTCCCTTAAGTCATTTGCACTAAAATTACCTGGTTCATTAGCATGAATCGCTCGATTAAGTTCTGCAATTTCGGAAATATAACCATTAACCTTGACTGCCTCTACCTTAACCGTTGCATCTAAATTTCTTTGAATCTGAAAAATAGATTCTCCGAGTTTATTAAATGTTAATTTAAGGTTTTGTGCTTCGGCAATTACATTGGATCTTTCCGGTAGACCTGTAGGATTTGAAGAAAGGTCTTGGAGGGTTGAAAAAAATTTTCCCAGGCTTTGATTAATGCCTTGTTGATTTGATTCGCTAAAAAGAACTTCAAGTTGCTCAAATACGTCTTTTCGGACTCCAAACTCTCCTAACCTGTCACCTTCGCCTAGAATTTGAGAAAATAAAAATTTATCGTGAGCCCTCTTTATACCAACAACACGAACACCAGTTCCTATTTGGCCCAGGCCAGAATGTCTAGCATTCTTAGCCTCAAAGTTTACCTCTTGGCGGGAATAACCTTCTGTCTGAACATTAGCAATATTTTGACCGGTTACTTCAATTGCCAATTGCTGTGCAAGTAAACCTACCTTCGCAGTATTCAGAACACTAAAAACATTTGAAGTCATAATATCAACAACCCATTTTCAACTTTAATTCATGCATCAACACTAACCATGGTACTTTGCAATTTGCTTCCTGTAACTTTTCCATTTGCTTCATAAGGGGAGGTGGCTTTTTCACCCTCAGAATGAATAAAGGCAAGTGAATTTTTTAAAGATAGTGTGGAATGATCCATTAGAGATTTTATTTTTCCACTTAAAATATTTATTTTTTGAATATTAGAAAGTAATTTTTTTCTGCAATTTGCTAAATTGACCCTATACGGGTTATCTTTTAATTGGGTTAATTTTTTTAAGGTCAATCCAGAGGGTTTCATATTTAATTTTTCTGAAATTTTATTCATTAAACTTGATCGGCTATTTTCCAAAGCTTGCATTTGCATAACGTGATCATCTTTTTTAGCTATAATTTTTTCCAAATCATCGTATGAATATTGGGAAACACATTTCCATTCATGATTTAACAATTGAATAAAGCTTTCATATAAACTAATTTTTTGTTCCAAAACATCATGAAGGTTTTTATATAACCTATTCATAATATTACTCCTTCAACTTCATTCCAAAACCTGCTGGTTTTGATTCTGAAGCCGTATAAGTTGATTGAAGCGCTTGTCCACGGCTCACACGATTAATATTGCTAAGATCGTTATAAATCATCTCTCCCATACCCATTCCCTTATTTTTTGACATTTCCTTTGAAATTTCTTCATCCATCATTGATCTATACATATCTGTTGCGAAACTATCCAACAACCCTGATTTAGGAACCGTTTTTCGCATGGAAGTAAGGAGTTTGTGTAAAAAAATGGATTCAAAATCTCGAGAAACTTTTTCAATTTTCTTTTCAGAATTAATATTTCCAAAAGAAGATGGATTGCGTAATCGCTCAAGATTCTTTTCCGACATTTGTAAAAACAAGTTTTTTTCTATATGAACCGGTGGAAGTGATGCCATTTTTAAACCTCAGCTAATCGTTTTTTATTAAATTTGCAAAGACTGTACCAAAACACCTCGTGGACCGAACAAACTCAAGACTAGTCATAAGTCATTATAAATAAATGACTTAGTACTAAATTAATATAGCTTTTTAGAAACAAAAGTATTGCATAAAGCTATAAGTAGGAAAAATTTTCTCCTTTTCCTAATTTTGCTAAATAAGCTCTAGTTGGGCATGAAGTGCTCCGGATGCTTTAATTGCCTGAAGAATGGCAATTAGGTCTCTGGGGCCAACGCCAATGGAATTTAACCCTTGAACCACATCACCCAGTGAGACACTTTTAGGAATCACAAGAAGTTTATCCTGACCTTCCCCAGCAGAAATTCGGGTTCGGGGCAAAACAACTGTCTCCGCATTTTCAGGTGCAAGTGCTTGAGGTTGTGAAGCAATCGGTTCTTCTTTTATTTGCACAAATAATGCTCCATGAGCAACTGCAACAGAAGAAATTTTTACATTCTCTCCCATGACCACGGTACCCGTACGTTCATCAATTATTACCCTTGCTTCGGAGTCGGGTATCACTTCAATGGTTTCAATTTTTGTAACCAGGTCAGAGGCATTATTCTTGAAAAACTTTGGAATTTTTACACGAACCGTCCTACCGTCGACCAAGAATGCAACTTGATCCTTCATATCATCATTAATAGCTTTTGTGATTCTACTGGCTGTT
>CAYYIR010000164.1:0-4809 GCA_964471995.1 uncultured Nitrospina sp.
TTCCATCCTGCGGTAATCGGCGTTCAGAAATATCCATCTTTGCCATGATTTTTATTCGGGTAGTAATGGCAGAGCTTAAACGCTTTGGAGGCGGATCGAACTCATGAAGAATACCATCGATTCGGTATCTTAAAAGAAGCTCATCGGCGAAAGGTTCAAAATGAATATCACTAGCTCGCGATTCAATAGCTTCGCTGATTATATGATTCACCAGTTTAATGACAGGGGCTTCAGAAGCCATATCCCGTATATGTTCAGTACTTTCATCCATGGAATCTAGACCATGCAGATCGTCGTCATTGATATTGCCGACCATGCGGTCCATTGCCGAGCTACCTCCTTTTCCATAGTGCAATTCTATAGATTCCAAAATATCCTGCTCGCTACTTAGGACGACCCGGATATTCTTCCCAAGTGATACTTTTAAATCTTCGATGGTGTAAAGGTCAAAAGGGTCGAATACGGCAACAATTAAGTTATTTTCTTTGAGTTGCAGGGGGAAGATGATTTTTTCTCGTAAAAAAGCCTCAGAAATGGAAAGACCTTCAACTGGCAGCCCAGAATTGGGATATTGATCTTTTTTGATATAAGGCAAGCCTAACTCGGTACTAAGAGTTTCCAGTAAGGTTTGAGTATGTATATAACCATGATCTACGAGAGTTTTTCCCATATAGTTTCCGGAATTAAGATTATTATTTTTAATTTCTTTTAAAACCTTTTCTGAAATCTTTTTATGCCTAAGCAAAATTCGCTCAACCGGATTTACTTTTTTCAACATGGTATTATTTCCCTGAAATATGAGATATAGCGGAGGTCTTAGGCGATGCAGCAAGTGTTCTTGTTCCTGAAATATGAGAAGAATTCGCTACAGCAGATGCTCTTATAGGATCATTTTTCTTCTTTTTTTGAAAGAAAACAGTGCCCGCACGCTGAATCGCCTTTTCAGATGAACGGTTCGTCAATCGCAACCGCACTACTTGACCTTTTTTGTTATCGAGGGTCACACTGGTTTTATCTATTTTTGTCAATTCAAAATTCCCAACAATTTGTCCTATGGAGTAGCCTTTTTTCTTAATCTTTTGTTGTATGGGCTTATTCTCTTCATTCAACCAATAGCTACCTTGTAAAATAGCAATTTTTGTGCCTCCCAGCATTAAAACCCCTTTTAAAATTAGATTGGGTGGTGGTAAAGCAGTTTTGCCGGCTGTAGGTGTAATTGTTCGGGTAGAAAGAACGGGTGGAATATACTCCCTCCTTTCTTGACGGAAAATATTTGCCTGAATTACCTGAGATACTGTTTTCGTATTGTAATTAGGCCTTTTAACTTCTAAGCTCTTCAAGGCTTTAGGCGATGCCACTAATGAAGTACCATCCACCCGGTTTGGAAAAGGGGGATGTGTCCAAATTCGAACTGACATGATGCCTATAGCAGCGATACTGAGGACTAGAATTAAATTGATTGCTGGAAAAAATTTATTCACGGGCGCGGGTTACCCTCAAGTTTTCTACCTCTAAGTTAATGAATTTATTGACTTTTGTCAAGGTATTACAAAATTTTGACGGCTTATGTGTGATAATATTCTTAAGCAGTCATGTTCTTTGAGATCTAGCATATAGCTGACTCAATAAATTTTTAATCAAACCCCCTGTATTATTTTTCGGAAAACTGAGAAAGACCTTTAAACAATTATGGTTGTATGGAGTGTTAAAATGAATATTTCTATTCACAAGGGTTTATTTGCAGTTATTTTTGTACTTTGTTTATAATTAAATTTTTCTAAAATCAGGAGATGGTTAATTGAGCGCGCAGGTTTTATTAGATGAATTATTAAAATGTTTGCCTCTAAGGGTCTATGGGCGTGGAGTGGTGTTGACTCTATTGCGTGAAACGGGTTTTCAAGTGAAAAATAAAACTCCCTTAGAAGTGACCGATATATATAGAGATGATAATTCCGGCGAGTTGGTTTGTAAGCTGACACCAGATGGTACTGGCGAGTTCACCGCCGCTCTAACTAACCTGAAGTTGGATATCAAGCATCCGCTTTATCAGAAAGTAAAAAACTACCAAGCAGAAGTATCCGCAGCCTTGGGTAAACTTGATGAGGAAGATACTCGCCAAACAAGTATTGATCAGGCAGATCGAGGGGATTTCCGTGTGGGTAATCTATATAAAAATAAATAGCAAAGCGTGCTGTTAAATTTACTTAGTATTTAAATCTTAATAGTTTCCAAAAGTTTCTCAATCACATCTTTTACTTTAATACTTTCTGCTTCTGCTTTGAAATTTAATATGATCCGATGTTCCAGAACCTGGCGTGAAACAGATTTAACATCTTCAATAGTAATTGCGACTCGGTTATCCATCAGAGCCTTGGCTTTAGCTCCTAAAATAAGATATTGAGATGCACGCGGACCAGCTCCCCAATCAATCCATTCTTTGACGAAATCAGGTGCGCCTCCATTTTGTTTAGGCCGAGTATTCTGGACTAACTCAACTGCATAACGAGCAACATGTTCGGAAACGGGTACGCGTGGTACTAGATCTTGAAATTTTAAAACTTCTTCTGCCTTTAAAATAGGCTTCAAATTTGATAACTGCCCAGAAGTGGTAGAAAGGGCTATCTTAATTTCATCTTCTTTTTTTGGATACGCAACATTAATAATGAACATAAAACGATCCAACTGAGCTTCAGGTAGGGGATAGGTCCCTTCATGCTCAATGGGATTTTGCGTTGCAAAAACCAGAAAGGGTTCAGGGAGCGGGTAGGTATTACTGCCAACAGTTACTTGTTTTTCTTGCATTGCCTGAAGGAGAGCTGCTTGTGTTTTTGGCGGTGTTCTATTGATTTCGTCAGCTAAAATTATATTAGAAAAAACAGGGCCTTTGATGAACTGGAATGATCTTTTTCCGGATACTGAGTCTTCATGCAGGATATCGGTTCCTGTTATATCAGATGGCATCAGGTCAGGAGTAAATTGGATTCGGCTAAACCCGAGATTTAGTACTTGGGCCAGTGTGCTGACTAATAGGGTTTTGGCGAGTCCAGGGACTCCGACAAAAAGGCAATGCCCGTTTGAAAACAGTGCAGTCAATAGATTTTCGATTACCTCATCTTGACCGATAATTACCTTTTGAATTTCAGCGACAACATTTTTTTTAGCGTTAAGTAGTTCTTCTGCTAGTTCTAAATCTTCCATTCAGAAAACCTCAATCTATAAAGCTGAACAGCTTGGTTTGTAATTTCTTTTTTTCGGGCATTTTCATGCGGTCATATAAATCTATCAATCTTGTATGGATGAACGGATTGAAGGGGTTGATTAGCACTGCTTTTTCCAGATATTTTTGTGCAGCACCATACCTCTCGCTAATAAAATAAAGTTCACCCAAGTTCGAGAGTGTAGTATGAAAATCCGGATAATACTCCAGGCTTTCTTTTAATATTAATTCCGCTTCATTGTATTTTCGTGTTTGAATATAGGTGCTCGCAAGTTTGTTGAATAAAATTGGTGAATGCGTTTTCGATTCTTTTTTGGCTTTTCGGTATTCAAGGATGGCAGCCATATAATGGTCACGTGACTTTAGGATATCACCCAAAAAGGTCAAGTCTCGAGCTCGCTTTGTGTGCATCCCTTTAAAATCTTTTTCAGGCTCTAATTCGTTTTTGCTCTTAAACTCTTTATTCAGAGCAGTGACTCCGGGAATATATTTTAGTTCTTTCTTTTTAGCCCATGTTTCCCATTTGTTTTGAAAGCTACTCTGGTTCGTTCCAACTCTTGCAAGAAAACTGTCATCAAAAGTTTTTCCTATAGCGAGATCCTCGAGTAACCTCGAGAAAATTTTGATTCCCTTCTTTTCGGCAAGGTATTCCATCATGGTAGATACCTCTGCGTAAGCGAGTTGGACATCTTTAGCTGTTTTTAATTTTGCCAGGGAAGGCATCATATCTTTCAATTCGACTCTGTAGTCATTTTTTAGTGCGCCTGAAAGTATGGTTTCCATAATAGGAGACATATACTTTTCATCATCGCGCCATCTTTTCTCCAACATTTTTGCGATTCCCTCGTGCATCCAAAGGGGTAAACGGTTTCGACTTTTTTTGGTGAGAAGATAGTGGACAAATTCGTGACTCAGTGTGTCCATCCAGTTATAACCCCGAACTAGTGATCCGGGAGAGATCATCATAATGCGATTATATTTGCAAAGAGCAACAGTCCCTGACGTTAAAATATCTTGCAAGGTCAGGGGAGAGATCTTAGAAAATGGTTCCCGGTCGGGATAAATTTCTATGAGTATTTTATCCTGAGGGTAATACTCGATAATTTCTCCCAATACGCGGTAAGATTTTTCTAGCACTTCCTTTGCGTATAAAAGAAGCACTTCATCGGGCCCCTCTTCGTAGCGGATAATAAAATGCTCTGTTTCATGACTGATAAATCTTTTTGTTACTCGACGAGTGCTATTGACTAGCTTTTTAAAATCAGCGATTTCTTTGAAATTACCGCTTACCCTTTGAAGAATTTTCCAAGAATGCTCATAGTTTCCTTTTAAAAATTCAATGCGGGCCCTTAGAAAATGAACGTCACCGGATTCAGGATGTTCTTTGAGCAAGGTGTCGGATAGTTTTTCTGCAGAAATCAGGTCCCAGTCTTGTGCAAGTTCATAACCGGTGAACACTTTTTGTGTCAGGGATTGCCCACAATATGAAGTCTCTGGAATAACAAAATGCCAGGATATCAGTAGAGAAATAAATGCGAATTTAATTTGTTTTTTCATTGAACCAGTTCCCGGTAGTACTCGTTTACTAATTG
>CAYYIR010000165.1:0-4801 GCA_964471995.1 uncultured Nitrospina sp.
TCTAAAAGTGAAACTATTTCTTCGGGATAATCGCTAAAATCTCCATCTAAAAATACTACGATATCGGGGGAATCTAATTCATCCATGCCCTTTAGACAAGCGGAACCATAACCTTTTCGAGACTCTTTTACTACTCGGGCACCGTGTTCCTTCGCTACAAACGCGGTATTATCACTTGAGTTATTATCGACAACAATAATTTCATGGATTTTCTTTTTGGGTAAAGCATCGAGGACAAGCCCGATGGAGTTTTCTTCATTATAAGCTGGAATGATTACAGATATCCGGGACACCCTTGCCTCAGAATCAAGGATTTATAGCTTTTTGTATGCTTGATATAAATGCTCCCAATTTACGATCTCTTTCAATAGGGTCGTGGTTATTCTCAATAATTTTAACAATCGCACTACCAAGAATCACACCATCTCCTGCTTGCGCAGCTTGTTTGGCCTGTTCAGGACCTGATATCCCAAAACCTATGAAAACCGGAAGTGAAACGGATTTTTTTATTTCACATACTTTATCATTTAGTCCAACGGAAAGAGATTCTTTAGTTCCCGTCGTACCCGTCAATGATATATAGTATATAAATCCTCTACTGAGTTTTCCAATATGCTGAATTCGATCGGCTGTACTTGTGGGAGCCAGCAAAAAGATCATATCCAGGTCTTCAGTTATTTCTAAAAAGCTTTCTGCCTCCTCAGGAGGTAAATCTGGAATTATCAGACCATCTACACCAGCTTTAATACTATCGGCAACAAAATCTTTTTGACCATAAACAAATATAGGGTTAAAGCTGGTCATCAAGATGACAGGTAACTCAGATGTTTTTCTTATATCAGTTACCAACTGAACTATTTTTTTAAGGGTCGTCCCATTTTTTAATGAACGATGGGAAGAGGCTTGAATCGTGGGTCCATCTGCAAGTGGATCTGAAAAAGGGACCCCTATTTCTACCATATCCGCACCATGGTTTTCTATTGTCGAAAAAATATCCTTTGATGCGCTAAGGTCAGGGTCCCCGGCTGTAAAAAAGGCTACAAGGGCTTTTTTACCGTTTAGCGAGGTCAAACATTTTTGAATACGACTCAAAGAGAAACTCCCATTTTATCTGCGACCTGATTTACGTCTTTATCGCCACGTCCTGATAAACAAACAAGAATGGTCTCTTCTTTTTTCATTTCAGGAGCAACTTTGGCAACATGTGCAATAGCATGCGCCGACTCTAGAGCTGGGATAATACCCTCCATATGCGATAAAAGTTTAAAACCTTCTAAGGCTTCTGCATCATTAATGGTGACATAATTTGCGCGTCCCGAATCTTTCAGATAACTATGTTCGCAACCGACCCCTGGATAATCCAAACCGGCTGATATAGAATGCGCTTCGGTTACTTGTCCGTCGTTATCATGCAATAGATAACTCATCATTCCATGAAGAATTCCCGTAGATCCTTTTGTAAGAGAGGCACCATGTTTATTTGTATCTATTCCTAGTCCAGCGGCCTCTACACCAACAAGCTTCACATTTTCCTTTTCAAGGAAAGGGTAAAAGAGACCCATTGAGTTACTGCCGCCGCCTACGCAAGCGACACATAGGTCGGGTAATTTTCCTTCCATTTCAATTATTTGCTGCGTTGATTCTTCTCCAATAATTTTTTGAAAATCCCGAACTATCATAGGATAGGGATGCGGCCCAACAACAGAACCAATAATATAATGAGTATCTTGAACCGTTGTGATCCAATTTCTAATAGCTTCGCTGGTTGCATCCTTTAAAGTTCTTGTCCCATTGCTGACTGGAATAACGTTGGCACCCAACAAACGCATTCGAAAAACATTTAGGGCCTGTCGCTTAATATCTTCCTCCCCCATGAACACATCGCATTTAAGACCAAACAAAGAAGCCGCAGTGGCTGTTGCGACACCATGCTGACCTGCACCAGTTTCTGCGATAACACGTTTTTTACCCATTCTCAGTGTTAACAACGCGCTGCCAATAGTATTATTTATTTTATGGGCCCCAGTATGGGTAAGATCTTCTCGCTTTAAATAAATCTTGGCGCCCCCCAGATGATTCGTAAGTTTTTCTGCAAAATACAAGGGTGTCGGTCGCCCGACATAGTGTTTCAAATAATAAGCAAGGTCATTTTGAAATTTGGGATCCTTGCTGGCTTCTTCGTATAGAGTTTGCAACTCTTTCAAAGCCGGCATCAAGGTTTCAATCACATATTTGCCACCAAATTTTCCATAATGGCCTTTGGCATCGGGCAATTTATGGGGTTTCATAATTTTCTCCCTACCTTTGCATTTGTTAAAAAGGTACGCATTTTATTGTGATCTTTGACACCAGGATGACTTTCAAGTCCTGAACAAACATCCACTCCATAAGGTTGAGCAATTTGGATTGCCTTTCTTACATTATTTGGCGTCAAACCTCCTGCTAGAATAACTGGTCCATATTTTTTAGCGGGATATACTAAATTCCAATCAAAAACTTTTCCAGTTCCTCCATAATCATCTTCAGCGAAAGTATCCAGAAGAAAGCTGCTGACGGAATACCTAGAAAGTTGTTTGACAGATTGAAGATCCTTTATTCGAAAAGCTTTAATTACCCTGCGCCGAATCTTCTTGCAAAATGCAGGAGACTCATTGCCATGCAATTGGACTTTGTCAAGTTTGCAACGGTCTGCAATTTTGTTTATATTTTCCGCAGTCTCATTGACAAATACACCTACAGCATCAACAAAGGGTGGTAATTTAGAAACAATTTCGCGGACTATTTTCATGTTAACCGAGCGCGGACTTTTTTTATAGAAAATAAAACCCAATGCATCTGCACCTGCATTTACAGCCGATAAAGCATCGCTAAGATTGGTCATGCCGCAAATTTTAACTTTTACTTGCATATTAGGAACCGTCATAACCTAATAACTCTTTTAGTTTTTCAGGAATATTTTGAGAGGTCATAAGGCTTTCTCCAATCAAAAATGCATCCACACCTAATGCTTCAAACTCTTCAATCTCATTTCGGCCATTTATTCCACTTTCACAAACTAACACCTTGCCTTTTTCCTGGAGAGCCATAGGAATCAAACGCCTTGATATACCCAAGTCCGTTTTACCATTAGTCAAGTCGCGATTGTTAATTCCAATTAATTTAGCGTTAACTGCAAATGCTTTTTCCATATCCCATTCGTTATGAGTTTCGATGAGAGCCGGCATTTTTAATTCTTGTCCCAAGGAAAGCAGGTCGCTCATCAAGCTTTGATCGAGCCATGTCGCAATTAGCAAAAAAAGATCTGCACCAAAAGCTCGAGATTCATAAACTTGATATTCATCAAAAATAAAATCCTTTCTTAATAACGGTATCGTTGCAATTTTTCTGATTTCCGCTAAATTCTCAACACTACCACCAAAATAATTATTCTCAGTTAAAACAGATAGTGTCGCTGCCCCATGTTCCACATAATCTCGTGCCATATCTATTGCGTTAAAACCTTTTCGAAGTTCTCCTTTAAATGGGGTTTTAGGCTTAATTTCTGCAATAATTTTAGAGGTGTTAATTTTTTCTAAAGCTTTGTAAAAATCTAATACTGGTTTTTGGTCAGCAATTCTTTGTTTGATTTCTGGTAAAGGACATTTTTTCTTTGTTTCTGGGAGCTCTTTTTTTTTACTAGCGAAAATTTGATCAAGAATATTTGACATTTTATGAATTGGACGATCGGCATAATTCTTCAAGTTTTTTATTTGCCTCACCCGAACTGATTGACTTGTTTGCAATCAGAATTCCCTGTTCAATGGTTTTAGCTTTTCCGCCCACATATATTGCAGCACCAGCATTCAGCAAAACGATATCTGCTTTGAATCCTTTTTTACCCTTTAAAATATCGCGAATTATCTTTGCATTTATCTCAGGGGCTCCTCCCTTCAAATCCTCTGAAGAACAAAGCGAATAGCCAAAATTTTTAGGATCAAGCTCATAATTGGTTATATTTCCATTCCTTAATTCTGAAATTTGGGTTTCTGATGTCAGCGTTATCTCATCTAACCCATCAAAACCATGAACAACCATAGCGTGTTTACTTCCCAAATCCCGCAGCACTTCAGCGAGAGGATTTACCCATTTTGAATCAAAAACCCCCAGAATTTGCGAATTTGCATTCGCAGGATTCGTAAGTGGTCCCAAGAGATTGAAAAAAGTCCTAAATCCTAACTCTTTTCTAACACCAACTGCATGCTTCATGGCCTTATGCATTAATGGTGCAAAAAGAAATCCTATCCCAACATCCTCAATACAACGTTCAATTGTTCGCAAAGGGGCATCGATATTAACCCCTAAACATTGCAAAACATCAGCACTACCTGACTTGCTTGATACTGCTCGGTTGCCATGTTTTGTAACTGTCAAACCCGCACCTGCCACTACAAAGGCAACGGCTGTGGAAATATTGAACGTATCAGCACCATCCCCACCTGTACCACATGTATCTATGGTATCAGATGCATTTACTTTGATCTTTTCTGCCTTGTCTCGCATTACTTTCGCGGCACCTACAATTTCAGGAACGGTTTCTTGTTTAACCTGCAGGGCTGTTAAAAAAGCCGCTAGTTTTATATCACTTACTTTTCCATCCATGATCTGAGTCATGGCATCCATCATTTCTTGCTCCGACAAGTTATTGCCAAACACAACAGTTTGTAAAGTTGTTTTGAATGTCATATTAACTATTTTCTATGAAATTTTTTAACAGGTCTTTTCCGTTGGGAGTTAAAATTGATTCTGGGTGAAATTGAACTCC
>CAYYIR010000166.1:0-4752 GCA_964471995.1 uncultured Nitrospina sp.
CACCCCTTGAGTATTGTAATCAAGGCGCCCTACCGGGAATACCCGGACTTTTGTCACTCGCACATATTCCATGACCGTTGTTCTGCCACGTTTATCCTCTGCCATGGTGGTGAGGCAACCCGTCGGCTTATTTAGAAGAACATAAATATCATTTTGCTTTTCTGGGATCGCTTTACCTAGAACTTTTATACAGTCCACACTTGGGTCTGCTAGCGAACCCAGCTTAGTTACCAATTTATCATTAACTTTGACCTTTCCCTCTTCAATCCATCTTTCTGCTTCCCGTCTAGAGGCCAAGCCAGCATCAGCTATTATTTTTTGTAAACGAATTCCCATTTTATGCAGAACAAAGGATGGTAAAACTTATTAGGAATCTAAGCAGGTGAAACGTCTTCCTCATCTTCAAGCATTTCAGAGGAGGACTCTGTTTCTGATTTTGCGAACTCTATGTGGGACTGCAAAGGAGAATCACCATCTTCCATATCTTCCTTTAAATCCTCTAAAGTTGGCAAATCATTCAAATCCTTCAGACCAAAATATTCAAGAAATTTTTGGGTTGTGCGATACATAATAGGTCGACCTGGAACCTTTTTTCTTCCTGCCGGTCCTATTACTTTTTTTTCCAACAAAGTTTTGATAACTCCACTCGAATCGACTCCTCGAATATCATCTACTTCTTGACGCGTTAGAGGCTGTTTATAAGCGATAATAGATAGTGTATCTAAACCAGGTTGGGACAAACGTGAGGATCTATCCAATTTTAGAAACTTACGAATCCAGTCATTAAATTCATGTCGAGTGCACAGCTGATAACCATCTGCAACTTCAAGGATTTGAAGGTTTCTTGATTGGTACTCTTCCTTCAATTCTTCAAGAGTTAATTGTAAATCTTTTTTTTCTGCCGCGTTGAGAAAAATTTTTTCTAATTCCCCAACATGAACAGGTTGGTCTGCAGCTAACAAAATATTTTCAATAATGGATTTTAATTCATCTCGTTGCATACAATCCTCAAGATTGTTCAAACTAGCGAGTGCTCAGTCTGATTCAAAATATTTACTCAGGGCTAATCCCTGAGAGTGATAATTTGATTGTAACTCACTTCCATAAACCCTATCCGGCCTTTCGATCACCCGTTCGAATTTCAACCGGCAAAAAGTTTGCCCGTGTTCAACCATGAATGGCACATCGTGAGGACGCACTTCCATCACGGCACGAGTCCCCTGACCGACTAAATCATCGCTACCATTCCACCCAAAACCTGAATCAAAAAACCCCGCGTAATGGGTACGCAATTCGCCACTATTAGGCTCGTAGGCGATCATTTCTGCCAACCAGTCTGGCCAAATGCAAATTTTCTCTTTGGACATCATAATATAGAAGCTTTCCGGTTCAAGGATCAATCGATTCCTGGGCGGTCTATAAATAGGTTCCCAAAACTCGTCCGCTTTGTAATGCCGTATTTTGGAAAGATCAATCACATTGGAATTATTCTTGGCCTTATAAGCTACGATAGAATCTGGTTGATCCCCAGTAACATCTACTCCGACATAAACTCCTCCTTCCACTTTTACCTGATCGAAAGGAATGGAAAAACCATTACGGTCAAATAGAATAGGATTGTTCTTATATTTAATTTCTAGCCCCTGTTTACCTAGGGTATGAGAAGTAACATGAGCTAATCTCAATTGGTTCAAAGACAAACCTGTTTTTACCCTTACTGGAAACGATCTTGGAATTACCTCCAGATAAAGGCCACCCCGATACCCTCTTGGAATTTCATCGAATCGATGCCCTCCATCCACAATCACGCGTGTAAACATATCCAACCGACCGGTTGAACTTTTAGGATTAGCCAAACCATAAAACGATGATGATAAATTTAATTCTTCCATCAGTGGAATTAGATAAATCGCGTTTTTCTCTAAAATTCCACCTTTTGAGATATCAAATTCATAAAGCGTTAAATCTTTTAATCGAGTATCAACCGGTTCATTTTCAGGTAAAAAACTACATTGGATTCTATAAGCCCTTTGCCCTAATCTTAAATCTAAACTTACTGGTTGAATTTGCAATGGATCTAAAGGAATCTTAGAAGTTATCATTCCTTCCTTCAAAGCTATTTCAATGAACTGGCAGGGCAGATAACCAGATTTACCCTTTAATAAAGACGCAAGGTCCGAGTTTTGTATTTCTGCGGTTGAATTCATTTAACAATTTGATCTATATAGTTTCTGATACGCCAAAACAATCTTTATACTAAAGCGGTTTTTACTTATATGAGAGAGGAAAAACATCCTGCTGGTTAGAAATAACCGCTCTTCAAACAATGCTGGCCAGTTGACAGGCTGTTTGCGGCTATGATTTAATCTTATTACTCAATAAAATTCAACCTGATTATTCCTTTATTTTCTAAAAATTGCACTTATTTTGAAGATATTTAATTTCAGGTAGAGGGCATGGTTCAAATAAATCAGGAACAACAGCGATCTTTAGCAAACGAGTTATTAACAATTATTATAGGATCATAGTAAAAATTATGGATTTAAGAAACCCAAAGGCAAAATCAACAAATTTTTTAAAAAATTCTACTATCACGATTGCATTGGTGGTATTAGCCGGTGCCGGACTTTGGGCTCTGATGTTCTATTCTGCCCCTCCTAATAATCTTGAACCCTATGCAAGTTATAAAGAATCACAAAAAATATTTGAACCAAAGGCGAGTAACCCAAAAACCGATAAGTCCCAAAAGTCAGAATCAAAGGAAACCTCTCCACCTCCTGAACCTAATCTAGGAAATCTGATAAAAGCAGCGACATCGACGTCTTCTGCCAAACCCATGCTGCCTAGGGAAACACTGGAACATATCAAAAAAGGCATGGAGTTTACTGAAAAAGGCAAATACAACGCCGGCAATATGGAATTTGAAAAAGCTGCTTTATTAAGTCCAGATTCTGCAGATCTCTATTCTATCTGGGGAGCTGCATTGAGGATGGCCAAAAAGTTTAAAGGTGCAAATAAAAGATTTGCGCGTGCGCATGAATTATCACCCAACGATAGCGAAATAACTCTGAACTGGGCGATGTCACAATTAGAGGGTGATTTACCTGAAGATGCCATCCGTCTGTTCAAAAAAACCATTAATATAGATCCAAAAAATCTGATGGCCTACAACCTGCTGGGCAAATCTTATGGGCGTAAAAAGATGTATGATCAGGAAGTTGCTATCTATAAAGAAGTAATTCAAATCGAGCCTAAATTTGCACTGGCACATTTCAATCTTGGTATTGTTCTTGGTATACAGAAAAAATTTGAATCCGCTGCACCGTATTTTTTAAAAGCTATTGAACTGGACAAACAATATGAGAAACCTTTCGTTATCCAGATGCTAACAGCACTCGGTAAATATGACCCTGCTGCAGGAAAGCCGATCAATCAACCCAAGTCCGCAAAACAAACAGAATCTGATTTGGAAATAGCTAAAGCTACAAAAGTGGCTCCTAAAGTTGAAGAAAAGAAAGAAGAAGGTTCTGGTGCCGACCACAAAATGGAGGGCTCCAAAAAAGTCAACGAAACCACAAATGTTAAAGGGAAAATCCTCATTAATGGGAAAATGCCTAGCCCAAACACATTGGTATTTCTAGAAACAAAAACTAAAATGCGTGCAACGGGGCAAAAAAAAGGTGGAGTCATAACCATTCACCAAAGTGGATTAAATTTTCAACCTACTCACTCAATCATTCAGGTTGGCACAACTGTAAATTTTTCTAACCATGACAAGGAAGTTCATAATATTTATTCCAAATCAGTGGGCAACCAGTTCAACCTTGGTGCCATGGCCTCAGGTTCTTTCAAGTCCATCGAATTTAACACTGCCGGCCCAATCGTACTGCGATGCAATATGCACAAAGACATGATCGGAACTCTGTTCGTGGTTCCAAACGGATATTACACTCAACCAAATAAAAAGGGTAAATATGAGTTTAAGAATGTTAAAAGTGAAGGCTATATCATGCAGGTTTGGGCACCTATGCTAAGTCCAGATGAGGTTTCAGCAAATATTCGCTCGGCAGATCTTACGGGAGTGGACCAGACTTTTGACTTTGATATCAAATCGGCTTCTGTCATAGGTGAGATTCATGACATGACCGACCCAACAGATTACAACGCCATTGTCGATAATATCGAAAAAGAAATGTTTCAAGCTATTGAAGACTGGAAAAACGGTAAAAAATTCATCTCGCGAAAACGTATGTTGATGGCTATTACCAAACATTTTGACGGTGAAGGATTAAAAAGTGCTATCGCAAAAAGCTTCAGTTCAAAACGAAGTATTATTTTAGAACGCAAACTGGATAAAATCCGTAAAGAAATTTCAGGCTATGGTAAATCCGAGAGCCCTGTCACTGAAGCATCTTTAAAAGGCCAAGCTAAGTTCGCAGTTGCTGCACTACGCAACAATGTCAAAGAACTTGAAGCTCGTATCCAACCGACAAGAGTGGGGAAGGAATAATCTGAGCGCTTGGTTAATCGCCAGCCAGTAGCCTAACTGATGTTACTTTTCCATCAAAAAACTTCTTCTTCACCCAAATACCTTGGGATAAATTTCGATAATCTTTAATGGGAAAAGAACACTATTAGCAACCCTTGTTACATTCCCTGACTTTTTAGAATCATAATGTTATATTGATCCGATGAGTTTAAAAATATTTAATACCATGAGCGGAAAGAAGGAAAACTTCGTTCCCAAAAATG
>CAYYIR010000167.1:0-2243 GCA_964471995.1 uncultured Nitrospina sp.
GGCATGACTCAAAAGCTCTTCAGGAATCTGATGTCCCTCGGCATTGATCAACGACTCTATAGACTGTTCTGAATCCAATAACAAATCCGTATATCGAAATGGGTTTGGGTCTTTTAATGCATCCGTTATTGGATTCGATGAGCAGGAATATAAAAATAGAACTAAGGCAAAAGAAATTATTTTCATAATATTTACTTGAAATAAAAATCTTTTTTTTCTTAATATCAATTGCATACAATTTAAATCATATTTTTATTAAGCTTATTTTTTGCGCAGCAGTTTATTCATAAGACGAAGTTTGTTTCTATACTTTGGAAAAGGAAGGTTGATATTTGCAATAATCCGATTTTTTGCTGATTTCTTAAACCCTCCTGTTTTCAAAGTTTGATAGCCGAGTCCTGGCATGCGAACTAATTTCCATGTGGGCTTTTTGATTCTTAAAGGGTCATTGGAATAGGCAATGCCATTGATTCTAAACAAACGCCAATGGATTTTGTTTGATGCAACAAAAACCTGACCCTCAGTTATACCTCTCGATCCTTGATATTCAAAATGAAGGTATTGTCCAGGCCGTACCTTTTTCATAACATTTTTAAAAAGAGGAGCTATTTTAGCTGCTGTAGCCCTTGTAAAAACTGGCTTAGGCGATCTAGGTGAAACAATATTAGTATGAAAAAGTGAAAGTAAATGGTGACGTATATTTTTTTCAGATAGAATAATAGGATATTGAAATTTGAGGTTGCCTACATCATCCAAGTGGTTAATACTGCGAAACATAATCGTTAGCCCGTCCTTGGAATAATTTCTTTCCTCTTTAAATACAGCACAAGCACCTATTAAAAAGACGAGGAAAAAGCAAAGCAACCTACGAATTAAAATATATTGAGATTTCATGAATACCTGGGACAGTCAATTTTTAAAAATAGGGTTAAGCGGTAATTTCAGTTTGGATCAAGCCATTTCTGGCATTTTACTATGGATAACTTAAGTGGCAAGTGCGACTTGGACGCTTCGATGGATTTAAACGGGGAGGAAGTGAACGAAACGGGGAGTCAGATCTTGAATAAGAAACTCAAGACCTGACTTAAACTCTGGAGGAGACCCCGCATGATTCAATCTCTGGGGCTAGAGATCAAATATTAAGAGATAGAAGGCCAGACCTTGAACTCGTATTCAAGGTCTGGCAATTCCTAGAAAAGACCCTGCACCATTAATCCCTAGGAGTTGGTTGGTTAGAGACTAACTTCTAAACCTGCCATCAGCGTTAAAGGCAGACCTGGACGAGGTCCATGAGGTTGCCTTGAGACAATGTAAGTTTCGTTGGTAATATTTTTAATATTCGAAAATAAGCGAACCTTATTGTTGAATTGATAACCCAAACTGGCATCCATAACCAGTCTTGAATCAATTTTACCAAACCGCTCATTTGCAACACCAGCTGTATCGGCGCTTGTGCTTGTGTTCGCACCATCAGCATAAGCCTCTGAAACATAATTTGCGTCGATGTTCGCCGAGAATTTTTTGTAAATAGCACCCAAACCAAAGGAGATCTGAAACTCTGGAATATAGGGCACTCTGTTTCCCTTTTTTGCTCCGGCAAAGATAGTTTCTTGATCAGTTGAGCTAACATCTGATCTGAATTCAGCTTTTGTTCCGGTAGCGGAAAAGTACATTGGGGTTTGAACAACCCAGCCTTTTTGCAAGCCAGGATCATACCTTGCCGCAAGTTCTAGACCCATAGTACGTACTTTCCCGGCGTTTGTACCTGCAGAAGCTCCACTACCGCCTATGGAGTCAGGTGTTATTAAGTTATCGATTGTTGTCATAAATAATACAGCTTCAGTAGAGAAGGCTTGTCGTGCATCCTGATATCTTGCACCAACCTCCATACCAACGCTGGTTTCATGTTGCACACCAGATCTGATGTTGTCACGAGGCGCAGCAGGTGAGAAACCTCGGTGAACCCCACCAAAAAAATCTAGGTCTTTTCCACCGGCGTCAATTGCGTCATACTTCATGCTTCCACCACCCACAATAACAGTATAGGTGCGCTCCCCTTCCATTGTATCGGCACCACAATTAGTATTGTCATCGCAGTATGCGGCTCTAATGGTTTCGGTTCGAACACCAGGGGTAAAGGTGACCTTGCCAACTTGGATTTTATCCGAAAGGTTTACAGCAGTGGCTTCGGTTTTCTGTGTACGGTTACCAGCCGCTCCCCTCGCCTCAGTTTGGACTGCAGT
>CAYYIR010000167.1:2343-4675 GCA_964471995.1 uncultured Nitrospina sp.
CCGTAAAAGGTTGTAACCAGACTTGTATCACTGTTTAATTCAATTAAATGGCGGATGTAAGAACGATACTGCGTGGACTCTATTTCATCAAACCTTGACGCTGAATATCGACGCAAAGGGTTCGTATCAAAATCTTCATTCCTTAAACCTGTATAAGTTACGTTAGCATCTAAATTGGTGAAACCAAACTTTGCTTCAATCCTTTGGTACAAGTTGGTTTTCGGTTCCCAAAACACCTTCAGCATCGGTTCCTGTCTGGTAAATCCAGTGTTGGGCTCGCCTCGAACATCCGGGGCATTTGTATCTAAATCTCTAAATCCGGTATTGTTACGTGTGTAATATTCAATTACGTAGCCGGTTCTTCCTCCGCCCTCTAACTGCTGTGTAGTACCAAAATAAGTGTGATTACGAAATTCATTGTACATTCCAAAAGTCGACTTCGTATAAGCTTTTGAGGTTGTTGGAATAGGTGTAGAAAGAAAATTTATGGCACCACCTGTTGTATGTGGTCCATATTTTACCTGGCTTGAACCTTTGAGCACCTCGATTCCTGACATCCTACCAGTATTTGGAGTATAGTATGCTGAAGGCGCAGAGTAAGGAGCCGGTGCCTGTAATACACCGTCCTCCATGATAGTTATCTTTGAACTTCGTGCTGGATCAACACCACGCAAAGAGATATTGGGAAACAAACCGTATCCATCTTCCTCGCGGATATTGACACCTGGAACCCTCCTTAGCACACGGTTAATATCCTCAACATTATGCTCACGAATATCCTGCACGTCCAGAAAGGCTGCAGAACCAGCGACATCTTTTATTTTGAACTTTGAACCAATAATCGATACTTCGCGCATCAAAATATTATCTTGCTCCTCTGCCACCTCTATAGCCTTATCATCAGAAAAAGCTGAGGATGAGAACACCAATACAAATAATGCTCCTAATCCCATTCTGAAAACACTCAAATTCATTACTACCTCCTTTTATTGATTAAAAGTTAACCGTATAATTTATTTAAATATAACTAAATAATAGCTTATTTAGATTTTTGCTTTTGAAATTCATTCTCAATTTACAAAAACAGCAACCAATTGTCAATTTTTAATTTCATTTGATTCAATTTTTTTAGGGCAAACGATTGTTGCCCCCTATGAGAAAAAAGATTGTAGGTAGGAAGGAAAATGGTGCCCTGCTCTTAATGTTTCAATCTACTTTTTCTGTGTCATATCCACCTTGCCATCAAAATTTCGGTCCATTTCTATTTTTTTAAGCTTTCCTGATGAGTTAAAGTGCTCCCAGCGATCGGCTTTTCCATCATCGTTGGTATCATAATCGGCTTTTTTCAAAGTTTGGTCGTCATAATAAAACTGCCACTGGTCAGGTTTTCCATTGCCATTGGTGTCAAAGGCAGTGCGATCGAGAACAGACTTATCTCGGAAGTAACTCCATCGATCGATTTTTCCATTTTTGCTTGAATCGACCTCCAGACGAATCAATTCATCTGACGAATTATAAAACTGGGTGGTATCAGCCTTCCCGTCCCTATCCTCATCAATTTCAATGTGGGTCAATTTTGCATCGGAATTGAAAAATTCTTTCCAGTCAAAGGTACCATCAAACTTGCTTGATTTTTCTACTCGAACAAGTTTTCCTCCGTTTCCGTAATACTGCATGTGGTCCATTTTTCCATCTTTGTTACGGTCGAATTCAACATGTTCCAGAATTTTTTCACCTTTAAAATGTTCTATCTGGTCCACCTTGCCGTCAAAATCTCCATCGTATTCGATTTTATCAATTTTTCCCTGGGCATTAACATATTGCCATTGGTCTATTTTCTCATCAAAATTGGAATCAACTTCATTTACTTCAGCCATGCAGGGTAAAACGCCCAAAAGAATGGCAAACACGGATCCTGCTAACAAACTCCTAATTCTCATGAAAAACATGCCTCCATACTTTAGTTAAAATTTCGTTCCTTACCCTTTTAACTATTAGCAAAGAAATTTTTTTCTACACACCAGTTTTCAGTTCAACTCAAACCTGAATGGCAAAACAACATTCAATGATTTCCGCATTATACTGTCAGGAATGCCCGCAAAAGGAGCCGCCCTTTTAACAGCCGCCATGGCTTCACGATTTAAGTTTGGATAAGGGGTTTCCGTGAGCAAACTAACATTACCCACCTCCCCGTTCTTTAAAATAGTAAATTGAACTTTTAGCTTGCCTTGTCGCCCGGCCCTGCGGGAAGCCTCGGGATATCGCTTAGCACCTAGGACACTCCGCCGCACCTGGCCAATATAACTTTTCAAAGCACCCGCATCGACAATAT